>JAFEIL010000191.1 GCA_017495105.1 Emticicia sp.
ATAATGCACTTATCACATTATGTTGGGATTGCCATGAAGAACTGCATAAAAATAAAAAAATCCCATATTTAGATAATAATGGACGCTTAATTAGTGAGCTAACACCTTGTACAAGATGTTTCGGTGCAGGTTGCTTTCCTGAATATAATCATATACAAAATGGCATTTGTTTTAAATGTAATGGTGCAAAATATGACGAAATTGCCTAAAAGCAGAAATTTTGTCAGCATCTTTTCCTCTGGCACACTTTTGGACTGAAATTAGCCCAACCAAAAAATACAAATATGACTAATATTTATAGTAGGCTCTATGAGTTAACAAAGAGGAGTGGATGTACTTCATGTACGTGTGAAGGTACTTATGACCTGACTCAGGAAAATGTTATTATAACTTTATCTGTATGCGAACCATGCTGCATTAATATTACAGCGGTAAACAAAAACAATGAAGTTGTATGGTACAAGCAAAATTTAGATGTAACTAACGAGCCTGAGCATTGTCCATTTTCAGACATAAAAAATGAGAGTTGTTTCTAATCTGACTCCTTTTTTCATCATGTTTGGTTTTAAACAGGAGTCAACTTCGACGTTATAATAGCGAAATTTTTTAGGATTTAGTTCTTTAAGATTTCGCTATTTTTTATTTCCTTGCGGCTTAAATAGTTTGACATTTTTTAGGCTTGCAACAAGACAAAAGCGAAACTCAAAGTGTAAGTTCTCAGCAAAATGTCCCAGTTTACAGGCTCGGTCAACATTCGATTAGCGTGGTATTTACTCAAATTTCACTCCGAAAAATAAATTCTTTTGCTTTTCATTTTCTTTTTTCAGAACTTGGTGTGCAGATTTGGTGAGTGACATTTGGGCAGAGCTATTTCTACGCTTTTTAATCCTTAGTATGCACCATTTTTGGCGACATTTTATCAGCGTTGGTGTTCAAAGTTGGTTTGTCGCCAACTCGGGCAAGCAAGTAAAAGTTTGATAATCAATTAATTAACTCAACATTCGCTCATAAATCATCTTTCTTACAAGCGTTGGAATGAGAAAAAGCAAAATTATAATTCATTAATCTCATTTTGAGTTAAACCAGTAGATTTGATAATTATTTCGTAGGCTACACCTAAATTTTTCAACTCTTTAGCAACCTTTTTAACTCCATCTAATTCCGCAGTTTTAACAACTTCTTTTACCTCTATATAAGTCAGTAAACTTTCTTGATACTGCTCATATTGTTGTGGGGTCATCTTCGCTACTTCGGCTACTTCAAAAGCTTTCTCAAATATTGGTTCATCTAAAATCTTTGGTATTTCATCAAAACTTTCTAACTTCTTCAAAAAATAAATCCATTTATCAAAATGGCTTTCTAACTCATTTTCACCCTTATCAAATAAGGGCATTTGAATAAACTTAAAATTTAGTTTATCATAAAATACATCTCCATCTTGGTCTTTCAAATTTACTGAACGTAAAAACTTTTGACGTTCTTCGTTTTCATCATATTGAAAATCCAATATCGCTATCATGTAAACAGGCGTAAGACGAAAGTCCCACTCCCCTTTCTTCGCTTGTTCTCGTATTGGAATTGTTGCATAAAACAAAGAACGGTCTTTAAAAAAATTCACCTTCGCTTTCTGCATTTCAACAATAAATTTTTCTCCACTCTGGGCTTCGCAATGAATATCAAATATTGCCTTTCGCTCATGTACCAGTTCACCTAAAATCTCTGGATTACGAAATTTCAAAGTAGCTATTTGATGATGAACTGGCAATAGCTGATTCAAAAAATCAATCAATAAATCTTTATTGGCTTCTTCGCCAAATAATTTCTTGAAACCAAAATCGGTATATGGGTTTATATATCTCGACATAACTTGAATTTTTATTGCAATTTACAGCTTTTTCTCTACTCAACCACTTTTTTTATCAACCCCGTTTGCCTGACTGTTCGCAAATTAAACGAGGAAGGTTCGGTTAAATTTTAATCCGTAATGGAATTATTAGTCGAAGTGTAAGTCGTTGTTGCAGTGGCATCAGAGTGTTTCGCCCAAAAATAGGTTTACAACTATATTTGAAAATCCTGATATAGGTTTAGAGTTGCTGTTTTTTCGTTATTTTCTACCATTTTTGTGTAAAAAATGAAAAAATAAAACCTAAAATAAAAAGAATCGCTTTTTCAAATGTTCAGATTTATTGATTAAAAAATCTAAGTTACTATTAAACCAAAATAGTCAAAATACCTTGAAAATTCAAAGTATTTTGACAATAAACGCTCACTCAAAAATACCCTATGCAACAGTTGCGTATTCGTAGAGAGGCACATCGAGTTTTTGGGCAATCATATAAATTTTATTGATAGCCGTTTCGATTTGTTCGTAGCTATGTGTTGCCATCAACGAAAATCTAATCAAGCTATCTTCTGCCCGAACTGCAGGACTAACCACTGGATTTACAAAAACTTGTTCTTCCATGAGCATTTTAGTCATCAAATAAGTTTTATTATCGTCTCGGATATAAATCGGAATAATCGGTGATTGTGTTTCGCCAATATCAAAACCTAATTCTTGCAAATAACCCATAGCAAAACGAGTATTGTCCCATAAAGCATCTATTCTCCAAGTTTCGTTTTGCATTACATCTAAGGCCGCCGAAGCACTGGCAATAGAAGCAGGTGTAGCACTTGCACTAAAAATTAGTGAACGAGCCGAATGCTTGATGTGCTCAATCACTTTGGTGTCGGCAGCCACAAAACCACCCAACGAAGCCAATGATTTGCTAAATGTTCCTACGATTAAGTCAGTTTCGTTGGTCAGACCGAAATGGTCGGCTGTTCCTCGACCTTGTTCGCCCAAAACGCCTAGACCATGAGCGTCGTCAATCATTATCATTGCCTCGTATCGGTGGCACAATTCAATCATAGCGGGTAATTTCACAATATCGCCTTCCATACTAAATACGCCATCGACGATTACAAGTTTGATAGACTCTTCGGGAAGCGATGCAAGGATTCGTTCGAGACTTTCGATGTTATTATGTTTAAATTTCAACACTTTGGAAAACGAAAGGCGTGTACCTTCATAGATTGAAGCGTGGTCGGCTTCATCAATGATGATGTAGTCGTGTCGGCCTGTTATCGACGAAACAACACCTAGATTTGCTTGAAAACCAGTACTAAAAATTAGTGCTGATTCTTTACCCAGAAACCTTGCCAGTTTTTCTTCCAGCTCGACGTGAATATCGAGTGTGCCATTCAGAAACCGTGAACCTGCACACCCTGTACCATATTTGTCGATGGCAGCTTTTGCGGCGTCTTGAACATACGGGTGATTGGTTAAGCCCAAATAACTATTTGAGCCAAACATTAATACATCTTTGCCGTTTATTCTCACGGCGGTGTCTTGGTCAGACGTAATTGGTCGAAAATAGGGGTAAACACCCGCATTTTTCATGCCTGTAATACGAGCGTTTACCTGCAATCGTTGTTTTGCATGTTGGTTTTTCATTGATTTTTGGAATATGGGATGGGACATGAAGGTTTAGGATAGGATGGGAGTCCTTTCCTAAAAAAATTATAAGTTTGTATGTATCTGAAAGAAATACTTTTTTGCTATACGATAGCAAAAAGTGGATTTTATGAATACAAAACAGACTTAAAATTACAAAAAGAGCCTTTAAAAGAATGTGTAAAGGCCTTTTGGGTTACGTAGTAAAGATTTTTATATCGTCTTTGAAAATAATTTCTGTGTCGAGTTGGACTGTGCTAAATGCGTATCAGACGCCATGCAAATATTTCTGATAAAAGCTTTTCCTACAGGCAAAACATTTAGTCCAAATTCATTGAAACCGATG
>JAFEIL010000406.1 GCA_017495105.1 Emticicia sp.
ATGTATAGCTATTCCTGATGGGGCGAAAGTTTTATTTTCATCGCTGTCTTTTATCATATCTTCATCTATACTTAAATATTTCTCAAACTTTTCGGTAGTCAAAGAATAAGCATAAATAGTTTTCTTATCGTTTTTATCTTTGTTTTTTTCTTTCGTTACGAGCAAAAGACTTCGGGTCTGTGGGTGATAACATAGTCCTTCATATTCTTTTACGTCGTTAGTCGAGCAATCAATTTTTCTATCTGAACCATCACTTATTTTGAACCCTTTGATTTTACCGTTGCTTTTCATAATAAAAATCTCATCGTTGACAACTTCAATACCTTCGTAATCGCCATTTTTGCCAATGTCAATTGTTTCTATAACCTTACAATAAGACAAATCGTAGATAAATACTGTACCCTTTTCATCGTTTACACAAGCCAGTTGATTGTCTTTATAAAATGATAAACCCGATATTTCTTTGAGGTTTTTGGGCATTTCCATTTTACTGTTTGGTTTATTAATGTCGTATCGAAGCTTATATTTTTTTGCATTTTTCTTTGAGAAACATGCAATAACTACCAAAACGGTAACAAGAATTACGAAAATAGTTTGTAAAATATTCATTAAAAAAATTGAAAGTATAGAAACAACAAAGCAACAACCAAATAAAATTGATTGTTGCTTTTTAATCTTACGAATAATTGGTGCTAAAAAATCATTGATTCAAGCTTAATATTCGTCTTCATTAAAGAAAAAGTCATCTTTGGTCGGATAATCGGGCCAAATCTCCTCAATGCTCTCATACGGCTGGCCGTCGTCTTCAAGTTCTTGTAGGTTTTCAATAACTTCAATGGGTGCTCCCGAACGAATCGAAAAATCTATCAACTCATCTTTTGTAGCGGGCCACGGAGCGTCCTCCAAATACGACGCAAGTTCGAGTGTCCAATACATAGTTTTTATTCCTTTTTAATGTTATAAAAAATTTAAGGCTGCAAAAGTATAACAAAAATTTACTTCTCAAATGAAATATCGAAAAAATCTATTTAATTTCAAACGTTTTTTACAAAAATTATTGTAAGAAATCAGAAAAACATTTCGGTTTGTTAATAGATACTCTGATTATCAATTGATTATATCTAAAATTCCATTTAAGTAATTACTTAATTTTTATACTATAAAACGCTATACGCTTGCACTTGATTTAGTTGACGACTCAACTCTGATTGCTGAATATGAAAAATTACACGAGCGTATTTCGGACGACATCGCTAAAAGTATTATAGATGCTGGCATCAACGAAATGGAAATTTACCGAATCGGTAATCCTTTGTTTATGATTATGGAAACCTAAGATGATTTTTCATTTGAGAAAAAATCAGAAATGGATGCCAATAACCCTAAAGTACAAGCGTGTGAATCATTTGTTTTGAAATATCAACAAGGCTTACCAATGGCCAAACCTAGCGAAAAATGGGTATTAATGAAACAAATTTTCAAACTAACGAACCAATAAATAAAATGAGTGAATAAGACTTAAAGCATATTCACTCATTTTATCATTGATTTATTCTTTCATTTGACTTTACTCTCTACTAATTTTACTCGCACCACTGGTGTTTGAGTCGAAATCTTTTACTTTTCCGAAACTAATATGACTTGCACCGCTAGCATCGGCTCTAGCTAGGTTGATTTGCATGCGTTTAGCATCAATGTGGCAAGCTCCCGAAATATCCATGTTCACTTTTTCGGCTGAACCTCTCAAGTCTGCTTTTGAAGCACCCGAGGCATCGAATTCGATTTTACGAACCTCTACATCGATGGCAGCTTTTGATGCACCCGATAATTGAATATCCAAGTCTTTACTTTTGTCTTTGAAGCCAATGACTTTTAAAGTAGATGCTCCTGAAATATCAAGGCCTTCGAGAGATGGCATCGTGATATTGATTCTAACGGTTTCGTTTCTTCTACCAAACGAAAACTTGTCTTTATGACCAATTTCCAAAGTATTATTGCGTACATCAAAGTCAATATCATCTAAGTCGTTTTGTTCGTCCGTATCTGCAATTACTTCAAAAGCGTCTCCTCTACGAATCGTTACAACAAATGCTCCGCCAACTTCTATTTTTTCAAAACCTTTCAAATCAAATTTCTTTTCATGTTGACCTTTTTCTTCAAAAATACCATAATCAAAAGCTGAATCATCATTATTGTCATAATGATTATCTCGGAGAGCTTCACGTTCTTCATCGCTTAATTTTGGACAATCAAGACAAACCATTCCAGAGTCGCGTTTCATTACGTAAGTGTATCTGTCCACGTCATCACCATCCATATCAAAGTTTTTGCTATTCCAATCATGGCGATAAACACTGTGATAGAACGATTTGGTGATTTTGAAAGGCTTATTAAAAGGGACGAAAAGTGTTATGTGAAGGTCTTGTCCACGGAAACGAGCTTTTTCTGGTAATGAAATCTTTTGGTCGAATGAAAGGGAAGAATCTTTTTGCACGATATTATACAAAATGTTCTTCGCATTTGCTTCGGCTTCGGCTTTCGTACGGCCTGATGATTCAAAACGTTGTTCGAGTTTCAAATCAGCACCATCATAGCCTTCAATGTTTACTCCAACATGTTCTCTAATTTGTATTTCGTCAAAATCATCATCTTGATTATTGTTGGCATCAAGCACTAATGTTTGTCCTAAAAGTGTGTAAGGAAAGTTTTTAGTTTGTTCAAAACGGCCTTTCTTTTTAAAGTTTAGTGCATATTTTGTTGCCAAAATACCTGTTCCCATCAAACCAGCCAACCAAAGACCTAACAGAGAAATCCAAAAATTACGATTTCCAATTCTTCTGTTTGATAGCAATGTTAGACCTGTAAGCAAAAGTGCCAAAAATGGTGTAAACATTGCCAAGAAAGCAAAGAAACCAGCCATTGGGTGAACATCTTGTGTAAAAAATCTTAGTGGAGAATGAATTCCAAAGTAATCAATACCCGACACTACTCCAAAAAATGCGGCTACTGAAGCAATAACTGCAACAATCATTGCTAAAGAAAACAGCATCAGCAATACTCCTGCCAAAACTCTGGCGACTGGCCCGAGGTGTTTTAAAACTTCGCCCAAAGCTTTGATAACGATTCCGATTAAACGGAAAGGAAACAAAAGGATTTTGGTGAGAGCATTTTCTGGAGCATTTTTATCAATATTTATGCTCTCTTTGATATTAGTTTCGATGTTTGAAAGCGTAACCGGCTCGCCTTTCATTTGCATTTTTTGAGTAAGTGTTTGAGCTTTTGGAGCTACAATCCAGAGGATGATATAAGCCAAGAAGCCCGTTCCGAACAGAAATACACCTACGACAAAGAGTAAACGAATAACCGTGATGTCAACGCCAAAGTAGGCTGCTAAGCCACTACATACACCACCTAAAACCTTATTATCTTTATCTCGATAAAATTTCTTAATTTTTTTATCCTCGTCGAGGTTGAAATTTGGTGGAAAAACGACCCAACAAACAAAATAACCTAAGAAAACAAAACCTGAAATCGGTCCGAGGTCATCATCAATTGGTGGTAAACCTAAGAATAGCAACAAGAAAATGATTCTTGCCCAAACTACATCAATATTGAAATAATGTGCCAAGCCAGCTAAAACACCGCCCAAAGCCTTGCGTTTTACATCACGATAAAGGCGTTTTGGTTGTGTTGTTTTTAAGCTGTCAGAATCTTGATTCCCCAGTGTTGATTGTTGACTATTAAAGGTCGACTGAGCATTTCCTGCTGTTGACTGTGTAGTGTTTTTCAAATCTTCTTCTTCTTCTATTGCTTCAAAGTCAGATACACTACCCATTGATTTGATGAGGTCGTTTACGCCTTCATGCGTGATAACAGGTTGACTATCAGACTTTTGATTCGTCCAGAATTTTTCGGCAATACGTGCTTCAATGTCTGAAACAATTTCTTGACTGCCTTCATATGACGCAAAGTACTGTTTTATGGAAACTAAGTAAGCGTTAAGTTTTTCGTAGGCATCTTCTTCGATATTGAAAACCATGCCTGCTATGTTTATTTGTATAGTCTTTTTCATTGAATTATTAATGTCTTTTTCAGTGTCCGATGTTTGTTTTTTCGATGTTTTAATCGATGTTAGTTTTCGAGCCACGAATATCGAAACCCGAACACCTAACATCGAAATTTTACTTCTTGCTTATGATTGTCGAAACGGACTCTGCGAGTTCGCTCCAAGTATTATTCAAGTTTTCTAAAAACATTATCCCTGTATCAGTCAATACGTAATATTTACGTGGCGGGCCAGAAGTTGATTCTACCCATTTGTAATCGAGCAAGCCTGCATTTTTCAGACGGGTCAATAAAGGGTAAAGTGTACCTTCAACTACCATTATTTTGGCGTTGATGAGTTCATAAAGAATTTCGGAGGCGTAAATTTCACCCCTCGAAATTATATGCAGAATGCAGTACTCCAAAATTCCTTTCCGCATCTGCACTTGGGCGTTTTCTAAATCCATATTTTTAATCCCTTATCTTTCAAAAGGGGAAATTTAAAAAGTTTGAGGTTTCTTTAATATCAACAACAGCTTTATGATGATTACTATACAAAGATATAATAAGGTACTATGCAATGCAAGATACTTGGTTAAAAACTTTTTTATTTTCTGATGAGTGGCAAAAAATATGTATAAAACTTATATTTTTGAGGATAGAAAATTGGTATTTTGTTATAGGCTTCGTAATATTTCTGAATTAAGCAACAGCGTATTTATTGGACTTTATAAAATCCTAAAAGATTTGCCTTCGGAAATTTGGAGCTCTTTTAAAAGCTGGTGAAAGTGGCGAGTTTTCGTTGTTTTTTAAAGTAGGAATTTTCCAGCAAAATAGAATTTTAACCGGTATTCTAAAAAAATCCACGTATTTTTGTCCTTCTATAAAGAACAGGTTTTTAACCTGTCAAGACGGTTCGTTTAAAATAGTAATACTTAACCACTTACATTTTTTAGAAGATGAAATCACCAAAAAACCTGCTTACGCTACTATTAATTGTTATGTTTGCTAATGCCTGTAAGCAAAAAACATCGGCTGAATACACCCCGTTAGTGAATAATCCCGATTTGTACCATGATTGCGTTAATCAACTCACCGATGTAATCGTACATGATATTTTTTCTCCACCAGTAGCGAGTCGTATTTATTCGTATGCAAATTTGGCGGGTTATGAAGCTCTCGTTTCGGGTGAGAAAGATATGTCTTCGATGGTTGGTCGAGTAAAAGATTTTAATGAGGTGCCAAAAATAGATGCAGGAAAAGAATATTGTCACCAATTAGCAAGTATTAAAGCTTTTATGACAGTTGCACGTGGTCTTACGTTTTCGGTTGAAAAATATGATGCCTTTGAGAAGGCTTTGGATAAGAAATTTAAAACAGCAGGTGTGCCGAGTGATGTAATCGAGCGTTCGGTCGCTTACGGAACTGAGGTTGGAAAAGCGGTTTTAGCATATGCAAAAAAAGATAATTACCCACAAACTCGTGGTTTACGTTATACTTTACAAAACAAGCCCGGTACTTGGACACCAACGCCGCCATCGTATGCCGATGCGATTGAACCAAACTGGGGCAAAATCAGACCGATGGTGATTGATTCGTCTTCGCAGTTTTTGCCACCACCACCTTTTGCCTTTGATTTGGCTAAAACAAGTTCTTTTATGAAAGAAGTGACAGAAGTTTATGAAATGGGTAATAAACTTTCGGAAGAAGAAAAACGCATTGCATGGTTTTGGGATGATAACGCTTTTGTAATGAACGTACAAGGGCACGTAATGTTTGCTGATAAAAAAATGACTCCAGGTGGACACTGGTTGGCTATCGCAAAAACGGTTTGCAAAGATAAAAAAGTAAATTTTGCAAAATCAGTACAAGCATATCTATTGGTTTCTATGGCTCTGCGTGATGCTTTCATTCAATGTTGGGAAACAAAATATCGTTTCCACAAAATTCGCCCCGAAACAATTATCAATGCAAGTGTAGACACCAAGTGGGTGCCGTTTTTACAGACTCCGCCTTTCCCAGAATACACGAGTGGACATAGTACAATTTCGGCAGCTTCTGCTGAAGTGCTTACCGAATTGTTTGGCGATAATGTTTCATTTACCGATTCTACCGAAGCAAAATTTGGACATGGGGTTGGACAGTTTAAGTCTTTCAAGGAAGCAGCAGAACAGGCCTCTATCAGTCGTGTTTATGGAGGAATACACTTCCGTTCTGGATGTGACGAAGGTTTAAAAGCGGGGCAAGAAATCGGTAAACTAGTTATTCAGAAAGCGAAAAAATAAGAATAGATTTATTTAAATCACGGAAAGGATTTGGCTTTGGTCAAATCCTTTTTTGTTTTTAGGCATTATAAGATAATTCAAAGTTTCTGCCGTGAATCAGCCTGTAAAACAAAAAACAAGACAATAAGTCGCTTTTAAATTCTTGATTAACACAAAAATCAGCCAAAAAGTCCGAAAAAATCGATTGGTACATAAATTGATGAAATGTTCGCATCGCCACAAGGTAGTGGCACAAAACGAAACAAACATTAAAACAAATAAAAATTATGGCAACGTTAGTAAGAAATTTCGCACCAGTTTTTCCAGCTGTATTAGGCAATTTATTAAATGATTTTGAGCGTGTAGCTCCTTCACATCAACATTCATTTCCAGCAGTAAACGTAATCGAAAGCGAAGATGCTTTTAAGATAGAATTGGCTGCCCCGGGTTTGAAGAAAGAAGATTTTAAAGTAAATGTTCACGAAAATACTTTAACTATCTCAACTGAGAAAAAAGAGGAAAATACCGAAACTAGCGGGAAATACACTCGAAAAGAATTTAGTTTTAGTACATTCAAGCGTTCGTTCACTTTACCAAAAACCGTAGATAGCGAAAAAATTGTGGCCACCTACAACGACGGTATATTGGGCTTGGAGCTTCCCAAAAAAGAGGAATCAAAACCAAAAGAGCCTCGCTTGATTGAGATTGCATAAGTTTGAGTAATAATTGAGTTTGAGCAAGGTATAGATTAATTTTTGTACCTTGCATTTCTGTATAAAATACTTAAAAAAATATTCCGTTAAAATTTGTTAAAATTCATCATGTACACGAATTTACATACATACTTTTACGTTAAATTTGCATAAAACAAAAACAAGCCTCGTTTCGTTATAAATACAAAATTATTTGAAGAAACATTACTAATAATCGAAATGTAAGTTGATTAGATTAATAATATTAACGGTAAAATAACGACAAAGAAAAAATGAATAACACAGTAAAAACCATCGGTATTGCTGTTTTGAGCAGTATCGTCACGATTGGAGGTTATCACTTGCTAGGATTGCAAGGAAATAATGTAATTTTTAGTGAAGCCTCAAAACCTTCGCTCGCACGTTTAGCAAATTATGATGGACCTGCTGGAGTACCAGGCGATTTTACTTATGCGGCCGAATTATCAACACCTTCGGTTGTTCACATCAAAGCAAAAACAACGCGTACCGCTTCACAACAACGTACTATTTTTGATGATTTCTTTGGTGGAGAAAGTCCGTTTGGACAGCCACGTAATCAGCAACAGGAATCATCTGGTTCGGGGGTTATTATCACAAATGATGGTTTTATTGCAACGAACAATCACGTAATAGAAGGAGCAACAGAGTTAGAAGTTGTAACTTCTGACCACAAATCTTATACTGCAAAAATCATTGGTACTGACCCTTCAACAGATATCGCGGTTATCAAAATCGAAGGCGGAAAGCACCCTGCAATGGCATTTGCCAATTCAGATAATGTAAAAGTTGGTGAGTGGGTTTTAGCAGTTGGTAATCCGTTTAACCTAGAATCTACCGTAACGGCAGGTATCGTAAGTGCGAAAGGTAGAAATATTGGTATTTTGGCTGAGAAACAGCAACAACAAATGTATCGTCGTTATGGCGAAGATGGTCGTCAGAAAACAAGCGATGCCATTGAGTCGTTTATCCAAACCGATGCAGCCGTAAATCCAGGCAATAGTGGTGGTGCTTTAGTAAACCTTAAAGGTGAACTGATTGGTATCAATACTGCAATTGCTAGTCCAAATGGTGCTTACGCTGGTTATGCATTTGCAGTTCCATCTGAAATCGTGAAAAAAGTAACCGCTGATATTGTAAAATACGGAAGCGTGCAACGTGGATATTTAGGTATCAATTTGGTTGAATTAGATGGTAAGAAAGCTGAAGAATTTAAAACTAAAACAGATGAAGGCATTTATGTGGCTGATGTTGTAGAAAATGGTGCAGCAAAAGCGGCAGGTATTCAAAAAGGTGATGTGATTGTGAAAATTGATGGATTGAATACTAAGAGTGGCCCGAAATTACAAGAAATAATTGGTCGTAAACGTCCGGGTGAATCAACTCGTGTAACGGTTAATAGAAATGGCTCGCTGAAAGATTTTGATGTAACGCTTCGTAATCGTGATGGTGGAAAAGATATTGTAAAAAACACCGCTGTTTCAGAAAATAAATCTTTTGAGCAACTCGGTGTTGAATTGGCTGAGCTTTCTTCAACTGATAAGCAACGCATGGGTATTCAGAATGGTGTGTTAGTAAAAAAGATTGTTGAAGGTGACATTGCAGACTACACACAAATGCGTGAAGGTTTTGTGGTGATGAAAGTAGGAGACAAACGCATTAATTCGGTAAGTGATTTTAAAGCGGCCATTAAAGAAGCAAAAGAAAAAGAAGAAGAAGGCGTAATGATTTGTGGAACTTATCAAAGTTCGGCTCGCACGACTTGTTATGGTTTGAGTTTAGAGTAAAGTAATTTTTATTGAGAGTAAATAAACGCACTTGTGTCGATAAACCTTTATCTTCATGAGTGCGTTTTTCTATGAAAAAGAGACTGAAATTGCACTTTTTAGCTTTACATTTACATTAGCGTTGTCACAAACACCATATTCGATAATTATAAATATATTTTTGATGATTTTAGACCGAACCATTGCTCCACCATCAAGGAAAGTAGAACACGTAAATATTCCAAATGCTGAAAACACAATTCTTGATAATAATATTCCACTTTATACGATACGAGCTGGCGAACAGCCTGTTATGCGTTTAGAATTGATTTTTGATGCAGGTAGTAAATTCGATGTCGTTGGCGGAGAGTCACTTTTTGTATCAAAAATGCTTACTGAAGGTACAAAAACTCATAAATCGGCCGAAATTAGCGAGTTTTTTGACCAATTCGGGGCTTTTGCTGAAATTAATCAATCATTTGAGCGTTTGTCAATTACGGTTCATGGGCTAACCAAGCATCTGACAAAACTTTTGCCAATGCTTAAAGAAATGATTTCGGAGTCGATTTTTCCAGAAGAAGAGTTTTCAATGCAAAGAAATATTGCTTCTCAAACCCTCAAAGTCAATCTCGAAAAGACCGCTTTTGTGGCAAGTCAAACTTTCAGAGAGCAAATCTTTGGTTCAAATCATCCTTATGGAAAATCGGTCAATCAAGCCACTATCGAGAATATTACTCACGAAGCCGTTCGTGATTTTTATGCGAAACAAATCAGTGGAAAATTATTCACGATTTTTTTATCCGGAAATTTCGGTGAGGCAGAAATAAAAGGCTTAAATGAGGTTTTTGGGAAAATCCCAGCAAGTTTACCGGAAAAATTAGAAGATAAATTTCCAGAAAGCCCAAAAGTTGGTGAAAATTTATTAGTAAATCGTCCCGAAAATCTACAATCTTCGATTCGAGTTGGTAGAAAATTATTTAATCGAACACACCCTGATTTTTTCAAATTTATTGTAACCAATACTATATTTGGTGGATATTTCGGAAGTCGCTTGATGAAAAATATCAGAGAGGAAAAAGGTTTTACCTACGGAATCTCATCTTCATTAATTCCACAGAAAGAAAATGGTTATTTGATTATCGGAACGGATGTTAAGAAAGAATTTACACAACAAACGATTGACGAAATACATAAAGAAATAGCTCGCCTACAAACCGAACAAATTTCAGAAAATGAACTTGAAACCGCCAAAAATTATATGATTGGCTCATTTGTAGGTTCATTAAATACTCCGTTTGAAGTAGCCGACCGCCAGAAAGTAGTGATTTTAGAAAATTTACCAAGTGATTTTTACCAAAACTATATTCAGCATATAAATGCGGTTTCGAGCGAAGACGTCATGGAAATAGCCAATAAATACTTCAATACCGAAGAGCTTTGTGAGGTTGTGGTAGGAGGGAAGTAAATAAAAATATTTTTGCCACACTTTTTTGTCAACGATAAAAAAGTGTGGCAAAAATATTTAAAAACCGTTACCAATTGTCTGCGTTTGTACTTTTAGCAAATACATATCGGCCGTAATATAAAGTACCGAGCCATCGTTTCCGAAAGCACAATTAGCCGTAGCTTCGCCCGTTTCTATTTTTCCTAATAATTTGGCTTCGGGAGATAAAATCAAGATTCCTCCCGGCCCCGTTGTAAAAACATTTCCTTTTTTATCAATTTTTAGTCCATCGGGCAAGCCTTTTAGCCCTTGTTTGACCATTGATGTCATGTCATAGAAAATTTTTCCTTTACCAACATTTCCATCAACAAAAACAGGATAAGCCATCAAATATGCACGGTCAGGGTCAGATTGTGCCACATAAAGCGTTTTTTCGTCGGGTGAAAATGCCAAACCATTCGGGCGAGTTAAATCTTCAATAATTAATGTCGTTTTTCCAGTTTTATCAACTCTATAAACACCAAAAAGCGGTGTTTCACGACTTGGATCATTTTCTTTTTGACGTAAACCATATGGTGGGTCAGTAAAATAATAATCTCCGTTCGATTTCTGCACGATATCATTCGGGCTATTAAATCTTTTTCCCATATAATTATCGGTCAAAGTTCGTTTTCCACCAACAGTAAGTGGCATTTCAGCCAATCGTCGGTCGCCGTGTTCGCACGAAACTAAGTTTCCTATTCGGTTGATAATCAGGCCATTACTGCCAGGTTCATCGCTGTACGGAGAAATTCCTGTATAGCCTGAAGGTTTCAAAAATTCAGTAATTTTTTCGCCTTTTTTCCAACGATAAATCGTATTGGCTGGCACATCCGAAAATAGTAGATATTCGCCATCTTTTACCCAAACGGGGCCTTCTGACCAAACAAAACCTTCGCCCAAAACTTCAATTTTAGTGCTTGCATCTAAGATTTTGTCTAAGGCGGCATCGTAGCGGTCGATTTTACCAATTGTTTTTAATTGGGCAGTAACAATGTGAGTACTCATAGAGAATAGTGAAAGGAATAAAATATTTTTCATGATTTAATTGGGTTGAAAACAAAACAAACGAAATTAAACTATGTTATTCTAATAAGTGTTAAATACTTGAAATTTTTGTTGACGTTATTTGATAATCACGGCAAAAACTATATTTTTAGAAAAGATTTTTACGTTCTTTCCACCACACAAAAACTGCGGTAAAGAACAATAACCCAATCATTCGAGAAATGATGGTGGATTACCAACCAACCCAACAATCAAAAGTTGATTTACGGGTATTGAAAGAACTTGTTCGCCACGGCGAAAATAAGTTCGTAGAATTTAAACTAAAGACCAATCACCCTGAGAAAATTGTCAGGGAAATGGTTGCTTTCGCCAATACTGATGGCGGAAAATTGATTGTGGGCATTGGCGACGACAAGAGCATTAAAGGCTTAAAGTTTCCCGACGAAGATGAGTATATTCTACAAAAAGCCATCGAAAAATACATTTATCCAGCGATTGATTATAAGCTCGAACGCCTAATTGTTGAAGGCGAGCGAGAAGTATTAATTTATGATATTCAGAAAAGCCCATTTAAGCCACATTACGTAGATTTAGATGGAATCGTCGAAAATCGTCGGGCTTATGTGCGAGTGGCCGACCGCTCGGTGCAAGCGAGCAAAGAAATGAAAGAAATTCTGAAGGGCGAGCGAAAAGGCCTGAATATCAAGTTTAATTACGGAGAAAAAGAACAAATTTTGATGAAATATTTGGCCGAAAATCCAGCCATCACGGTAGAAACCTACGCCAATATTGCGAATATTCCTCGAAAAGTTGCCTCTCGGACTTTAATTGTTTTGGTGTTGGCCAATGTCATAAAAGTACAACCCCATGAAGTGCAGGATTTTTTTGTGGCGGCGTGAGGATTTCACTCATAATTCCCCCTCATAAATCCTTTTTATTGCCTTTTGTCAATATTTGATGGTTTATTTTACAGTTTAGCTTTTGTTTTGAATCAAAAACAAGATTATGAAAGCTATTATAAACACTGAATACGGCTCGGCTGATGTACTGAAACTACAAGAAATTGAGAAACCGATACCAAAGCCCAATGAAGTTTTAGTGAAAATTTATGGAACAACCGTTAATCGAACCGATACTGGTCTGCGTTCGGCCGAATATTTTATTTCAAGATTATTTACGGGACTTTTTAAACCAAGATTTCATACGCTTGGTAGTGAATTTGCAGGAATTATTGAGCAAATCGGCGAAGATGTAAAGTCATTTAAAGTAGGTGATGAAATATTTGGACTAAGTACTTCAAATTTTGGCACACATGCCGAATACCTCGCTATACCCGAAAGTGCTTCTATTGCTCTTAAACCAAAAAACTTCAATTTCTACGAAGCCGCTTGTATTGGTGAAGGTCCGTATTTGGCTCTAAATTATTTAGAAAAATTCAAGATTGATAAAACCACTAAAATATTAATCAATGGTACTTCTGGCTCAATTGGTAGTTCGGGCTTGCAGTTGGCCAAATATTTTGGAGCGGAAGTAACAGCCGTAACCGATACTAAAAACATCGCTTTGGCCAAGACTCTCGGAGCCGATTTTGTGGTAGATTATACCAAAGAAGATTTTATCAATACCGATAAAAAATTTGATTTAGTTTTTGATGCCGTTGGTAAAAGTTCGTTTTTTAAATGCAAAAAGCTTTTGAAAGAAAACGGGACTTACTTCTCGACCGAACTGGGGTATTTGTCTCAGAATGTCTATTTACCACTTTTCACTAAGAAAATCATATTTCCAATTCCAAAAGACACAAAAGAAAAAGTAGAGTTTTTCAAAGATTTAGCTGAAAATGGGTATTTGCGTGCTATTATTGATAGACAATATACTTTGGAAGAAGTTGCCGAGGCACACCGTTATGTTGAAAAAGGAATGAAAGTTGGTAGTGTTTCTATTAAAGTTGTTTGATTTTGAGTAAAATCAAACAATCACAAAACTATCAGCATCTAAATAAGCAGGGAAACGTTGGCGAAACTCATCAAGCGAAGAGCGGTCAAGTGTGTGGTGGTGAATAACTTCGTTATCAATTTCACGGAAAAGCACTTTTCCTGCAAAATCAATCACAGCCGAATTGCCTGAGTGCGGAAAATCGTTACCATCTTCGCCCACACGATTTACACCTACCACATAACTTTGGTTTTCGATGGCACGAGCCACCAAAAGCGAATCCCACGGATACATACGTACTTGCGGCCAATTGGCTACGTAAATCAATAAATCGTAGTCGAGATTGACATTTCTGCTCCAAACAGGGAAACGCAAATCATAACAAATAAGTGGACAAATTTTCCAGCCTTTGATTGTCTTGATGAGTCGGTTAGTGCCTTCGGCATACACATCATTTTCTTTCGCCATTCTGAAAAGGTGTCGTTTGTCATAAGAATCAACTTCACCTTCGGGAGTTACCCAAAGCAGGCGATTGTAGTAATTTTCGCCTTCTTTAATAATTACACTTCCCGTAATGACCGCTCCAGTTTGTGCTGCCATTTGCTTCATCCAACGGGTCGTTGTGAGGTTCATCGGTTCGGCAAACTGTTTGGCTTTCATCGAAAAGCCAGTCGTAAACATTTCGGGCAAAACGATTAAATCAGTAGGCTTATCAATGTCAAAAATTTTTTCTTCAAGCATAGCCAAATTCGCCGTCGGGTTTTCCCAATGGAGATTCGTTTGAACCAACGAAATATTTAGATTTGGCTTAGAAAAAGTTTTTTCGATCATTTTAAAAAGTGCGAACCTTAGGAATTAATTACTTTGTGCCTCAGTACCTAAATATTATTTTGGAAATTTCATTCGATACTCAATATCCACATCACCTTTAGTAATATTGGTGAGTTTTTTCTTCAACAACTGCTTTTTTAATGAAGTCAGATGGTCAGTAAACAAAATACCATCAATATGGTCATATTCATGCTGAATAATTCTTGCCGCCAAACCTTCGTATTCTTCGGTATGCTCTACCCAATCAGTATCAAAGTAGCGAATCGTGATAAATTCTGGACGATAAACATCAGCTCTTACCCCTGGAATACTCAAACAACCTTCTTCGTAAGCCCACTCATCGCCGTCTTCTTCAATGATTTCGGCATTGATAAAAACTTTCTTGAAATCAATCAAAGAAGGGTCAATATCTTCTTCGGTTTCTGCACCTTCGTTGATTGGTGTGCCATCAACGACAAAAAAACGAATATCCATGCCAATCTGTGGAGCCGCCAAGCCTACTCCCGATGCAGCGTACATGGTTTCAAACATATCGGCTGCTAATTTTTTAACATCCATTTCCCCTTGTACAATATCACGGGCTTCTTTTCTCAGAACAGGGTCTCCGTAGGCAACTATTGGGTATATCATCTTCTTTACTATTTATCTATTTTAAACATTTTTCGGAGAATAATTCTGTTATCTTCGATATTCTCCTTTATCTCTATATTTTCAATTAAAAAGCCATTTTTCAAGGCAAAAATTAGCATTGCTCTGAAACGATTGCAAGTTTTAAGCGTAATCGAACTAAAACCATGCTCAGAAACCCATTTTTCTTGGTCATTTGCCAGTTGGGCGGCAATTCCATCTTTTCGGTTTTCGGGCAAAACTCCACCGAGCCAACTATAAAAACTACCATCTCGGTAGCGGTCATATCCAACCTTAAAGCCAACGACCTGCTGGTCTTTTTCGGCAACTAAAATCAAGTATTGTGTGTTTGATAATCGTTGGAGGTAGCTTGCTTCGCTGTAATTGCCACTCGAAAATTCGGGTATTTTTTCAGAAATCTCAATACATTCGGCAATTGTACCTTCACGAATAATTACATTTGCATTGGCGTTCATGCTACAAAGTTACGAAACTGATGAATAATAATCTTAATAAAACAGTACAGTTTATTGATTTAGGTCTGATTGATTACCAAGAAGGCTGGGATATGCAAGAAAAACTCTTCGCCGAAATCATAAATATTAAAGTTGCCAACCGAGGAATTGCTCCCGAAGAACAAAAAATTACGCCTAATTACCTGCTTTTTTGTCAACATCCGCACGTTTATACGCTCGGAAAAAGCGGAAAAATTGATAATCTTTTGCTTAACGAAGATGGTTTGCAGGAAAAAGAAGCAAAATTTTACAAAATCAACCGTGGTGGCGATATTACTTATCATGGGCCAGGGCAATTGGTCGGCTATCCGATTTTGGATTTAGAAAATTTCTTTACTGATATTCATCGCTATATGCGTTTTTTAGAAGAAGGCGTAATTCTAACTTTAGCCGATTACGGAATCGAAGCGGGAAGAATAGATGGTCTAACTGGCGTTTGGCTTGACTCGATAAAGCAAGAAAACCCAAGAAAAATCTGTGCAATGGGCGTAAAATCAAGTCGTTGGGTAACGATGCACGGATTGGCTATGAATGTAAATACTGATTTGAATTACTTTCAAAATATAGTACCATGTGGTATCGACGACAAAGACGTAACCTCAATGGCCACCGAACTCGGAAAACTACTTGATGTGCAAGAAGTTGGGGTAAAGCTAAAAGGACATTTAGCTCGACTTTTTGAAATGGAGTTTGCGTAAGGATTTACCATGGAGGCACAGATTACACAAATTAACACAGATTTTTTCCGTGATAATCTTGTAATCTGTGCCTCCGTGGTTAAAAATCAGCCTTTGGACACCAAGAAGTATATTTTCATCTCAAATTTTGCATTTTCTAACATTTGAGTATTATTTTACCTTTTCAATACACTTAAAAACCCTTCGACAAACATGAAAAAAGACTACTTTCTGAGTTTTTTCTTAATTACTTTACTTTCAACGGCAGCTTTTGCCCAAAAACTCAACACCGAATTATTTAAAAAAATGAAAGCCCGCAGTATCGGCCCAGCCGTAATGTCTGGTCGAATCACTGCGGTTGATGCCGTTTGGGAAAATCCTAATATCATTTATGCTGCTTCTGCATCGGGTGGCGTTTGGAAAAGCGAAAACGGTGGTACAAAATGGCAACCTATTTTTGATGATATGCCATTGCAAAATATTGGGTCGATAGCCATTCAACAATCAAATCCTTCGGTGGTTTGGGTGGGAACGGGCGAGGGAAATCCTCGAAACTCAATCAATTTAGGAGCAGGAATCTACAAATCGCTTGATGGCGGTAAAACGTGGAAATTAATGGGACTTGAAAAAACTCGCAATATTCATCGTATTCTGATTGACCCTATAAATCCAAATGTGATTTATGCAGGTGTTATCGGAAATCCTTATGCTGAACAGCAAGAACGAGGCGTTTATAAAACAACCGATGGCGGTGAAACTTGGCAGAGGGTATTGTTTACAAACGAAAAATCGGGTGTGGCCGATATGATTATGGATGCCAAAAACCCAAACAAGCTCTTTGTGGCTATGTGGCAACACAAACGCACCGCATGGGATTTCAAATCAGGTGGAGAAGGTTCTGGACTTTATGTATCTTATGATGCAGGAAAAAACTGGAAGAAACTATCCAAAACTGATGGCTTACCCGAAGGCGATTTCGGTCGAATTGGTTTGGCGAGTTGCCGCTCATACCCAAATCGAGTATATGCTTTGATTGAAGCAACCAAAAATGGACTTTATCGCTCCGATGATGGTGGCATGAAATGGGAAAAAGTAAACGAAGACCCAAAAGATGTAACAAATCGCCCGTTTTATTTCAATGATATTTTGTGCGACCCAAAGAATGAAAACCGACTTTATAGCCTTTATCAAGTAATTTCGGTGAGTGAAGATGGTGGAAAATCATTTAAAACTACTGCCACTTTTGACCAAGCTCACGCTGACCACCACGCTATCTGGATTCATCCTGAAGACAATAATTTTATCATTAACGGAAATGACGGTGGTATTTCGATTTCGAGAGATAGAGGTAAAACTTGGACTTTTGCCGAAGCTCTACCTTTAGGACAATTCTATCACGTAAATGTTGATAACGAAATTCCGTACAATATTTATGGTGGTTTACAAGATAATGGCTCATGGCAAGGGCCCGCTTATACTTGGAAAGAGGGCGGAATTAGAAATTATAGTTGGCTTTCTGTCAATGGTGGTGATGGCTTCGATGTTGTGCCTGACCCCGAAGATGCTCGTTATGGATATGCGATGTCGCAAGGTGGATTTTTAGGTAGATATGATACCAAAACCGGGCAATCGACAATGATTCGTCCGCCACAGGTTGATATTAAAACTCGTTTGCGTTTCAATTGGAATGCTGCCATTGCTCAAGACCCATTTGAAAAAGGGACGATTTACTACGGAAGTCAGTTTGTACATAAAAGCCAAAACAAAGGTTTAACTTGGGATATTATTTCGCCCGATTTAACAATCAATAATCCAGAACAACAAAAGCAAGACCAAAGCGGTGGACTTTCGCTTGATATTACTTCGGCCGAAAACCATAATACGATTCTCACGCTGGCTCCATCTCTCAAAGAAAGAGGCGTACTTTGGGCAGGAACTGATGATGGAAATGTACAGTTAACGAGAGATTTCGGCAAAAAATGGTCGAATCTTACTTCAAAAATCAAAAATTTTCCGAAAGAAGGATGGATCTGTCAGATTCAAGCTTCAAAATATAATGCTGGTGAAGCATTCGTGACTGTCAATAATTATCGTCAAGGAGATTTTGCTCCGTATATTTTTCGCACGAAAGATTTTGGTCAAAATTGGGAGCGTATTGTTGATGAAAACAAAGTGCGTGGTTATGCTCTTTGTTTCTTGCAAGACCCAATTACTCCGAATTTAATGTTTTGTGGTACCGAACACGGCCTTTGGGTAAGTGTTGATGAAGCAAGAACTTGGACACAATGGAAAGCAGGCTTGCCATCGGTATCGACAATGGATTTGACAATTCATGAGCGTGAAGCCGATTTAGTGGTTGGTACTTTTGGGCGTGCGTTGTATGTTTTAGATGATATTCGCCCACTTCGTAAAGTCGCTCAAGCATCTGCAAAAATTTTAGACCAAAAACTCGTAGCTTTTGATTCTCCTGATGCTTATTTGGTAGAATTTTCGACACAAATTGGCTATAATACCATCGGCGATGGAATGTATGAAGGAGAAAACCGTGCGGCAGGTGCAAGAATTAGCTATTTTGTTAATGTTCCGAAAAAAGAAGATAAAAAGCCCGAAGATAAAAAAGACGTTGCTACACCTAAAGTACCAAGTATCAAATACGACACGGTTTATGCTAAAATCTATGATGAAGTTGGCAAACAGATTCGTACCATATTTAGTGTGCCTGATACTTCAGGAATGCAACGCATCACATGGAATTTGACCGAAAAAGGTATTCGTTATCCCAATACTCCAAAACCTAAAAAAGGAGCAACCGAACCAAGTGGAATTAACATTTTACCAGGAAAATATAAAGTTGTGATAAGTTTTGGCGACCAAAAAGATTCGACTTACATAAATGTAAAACCTGACCCAAGATATAATTTCGACCGTAGTGCAGAAGTGGCTAAACGAGATATTTATGAACGCCTTAAAGTAAATGTTTCTAAACTCACCGAAGCAACCGACCGCCTCACAGAAGCCAATGATATTACGGAAAAATTGCTGAATCAAGTAAAAGATAATGAAGGCAAAGAAATTGAAGACCTAAAAAAACAAATAAAAGCTGTTCAAGACACAATCAAAGCAAGAAAAGAGCTAATTGTGGCAAAATCGCTTGAAAAACAAGGTTACGGCCGCCCATACAGAGTAACTCCGCTCACAAAAGCTCAAGAGTTAATGATGTATTTGGGTAATCGTCAGTCTTCACCATCAAAAACCGAATCAATCATTTTAGAGCAATTTGATGGCCTCACTAGGGAATCCATCGCCAAAATAAATGTATTCTTTGCAAACAACTGGCTTGATTTCAGAAAAAAAGTAGAATCTATGAAGATAAATATGTTTAAAGATTATGAGATGATTCGATAGGTTTTATACTCAAAAGGCACAGAGTTGCAAAGGTTCATAGGCGACCGTCGCTCGGTACAAAGTATTGATAATGAAGCAATTAAATATCTGAATTTTCGTAAACCATTTTTGGTTAAGTATAATATGATTTAACGACGGCAAGGCTCAACAAAATCTTGCTATCGTTGTTTTCGCCGAAAAGGATTTGTGGCACAATTTATAGTTTGCCACAAATTTTTCGCCAAACAAACACAAAAAAGCCGCAAATACTTCTCAGCATTTGCGGCTTTTTATATATTAATTCTGAAATCAACTTTCGTCTAAATTAGAATCTGAAGTGCGAGAATGCTTTATTAGCTTCTGCCATTCTGTGCGTATCATCTTTTTTCTTCACTGCCGCACCTTCACCTTTAGCAGCAGCAATAATTTCGCCAGCTAAACGCTCAGTCATGGTTTTTTCACCACGCTTACGTGAATATCCGATTAACCATTTCATACCTACTGACTGCTTACGGTCAGCACGTACTTCTTGTGGAACTTGGAAAGTAGCTCCACCAACGCGACGACTCTTTACCTCAACAGTTGGCATTACGTTCGCCAATGCTTTTTTCCACAATTCAAGGCCATTTTCTTTCGTACGGGTTTCAACTAATTCTAAAGCACCGTAGAAAATTGTGTATGCAGTACTTTTCTTACCGTCATACATTAAGTTATTTACAAACTTAGTTACGGTTACGTCTCTAAACTTTGGGTCAGGAAGCACGTAACGCTTTTTTGGTTTTGACTTTCTCATTTTGTTTAAATAAGGTTTCGTTCTTGAAAACTAATTCACCTCAGATTATTCCGAGATTACTACCCTGTTGTTAAGTTATTTATTATTGAAAAACGAATGTTTATCTTCTAACCGAAAACTTTCAACTGGAAATTACTTTCAGGAAATTATTTTTTCTTTCCTTTTACTGGAGCTGCAACTTGACCTGGCTTAGGACGTTTCGCACCATACTTAGAACGGCTCTGCTTACGGTTATTAACACCTGCGGTATCTAATGCACCACGAACGATGTGATAACGTACACCTGGAAGGTCTTTCACACGACCACCACGAATCAATACGATTGAGTGCTCTTGCAAGTTGTGTCCTTCTCCGGGGATGTAGGCATTCACTTCTTTTTGATTTGTCAAGCGAACACGAGCAACTTTACGAAGTGCTGAGTTAGGCTTTTTTGGGGTCGTAGTGTAAACACGAGTACAAACGCCACGACGCTGCGGACATGAATCCAATGCGGGCGACTTAGACTTCCAAGTCATTTGTTCTCTGCCGTTTCTTACTAACTGCTGTATAGTAGGCATGTTGTTAAAAAAATTGTTTTCGTTAGATACTAATTTCCAATTAGGGCTGCAAAGGTACAGGTTTTATTCTTAAAAGAAAAACTTTTATTAAAGATATTGTTGATTTATTGGTTTTTTGTTTGTAAAAGAAGTGTTTTTTGAAAATTTTTGAATGTATGAAAAAAAAAGTAGCCTTCAATTAGAAGACTACATTTTATATTGATTTTGACTAAATTTAATACAAACTTCTATTTTTACTCTGCAAACTATTATTTAAACCCTCTTTCTTTTACTCCAACTCTACATTCATTTTGGCTAAATAATCACCTAAATTCATTGAAATTCCTTCAAAAAGCTCAATGTCTTTATTCCAATTAATGATTCTCCAATCTTGTTCGGGTTCGGCAACCCAAACACTTTGTGTGGCTGTAAAAACCCAGATTACTTTTTTTACACCAAATTCTAAAAGTCGCTGTGTTTTTCGGGTAACATACAAGTTTTGAGAAATATTTTCGGTATCAATCTCTACATCAACTTCTACTTGTAGCAATGGCGGAACATCAAAGTAACGCTTCGTGAATTTTTCAATCTGACCAATATGATACAGCATAATATCTCCAGAAAGATTATTGCGATTGCTTAAATGAAGCCCAATCTCGCCAGTCATGGGCAAATACATCATTTCATCTAAATTTTTATTCAATAATCTTTGAATGTATAAGATTACTAACCCTTGTAAACTACTCGCTCCCATGATTTCTTCCAAATTTTTATGCCCGTACATCACACTTCGATAACCTTTATAATAAATCGGCTGTCCGTCTAAAATTTCTTTTATCAAAGATGCTGGCACTCGTCTCTCACGTTTTTTGGGTGCTACAATGATTGCTTCCATCTATCTATTGTTTTATATTCAGTAAAAATAAGCAAACACTTTATGCTTTTATTAAATTCCTGAAAAAATAATTGTAAAACACAAATAAGGTATTAATAGCATAATTTCCGTTTTATTTTCAAAAACCACCATTTTCTGAACAAATCTAAGTAATTTTACATTTTAATCATTCATTCACAAATAATATGACTACCGAACAATTGAAGGAGTTAAAGGCCAGATTAGCGGCCTTGAGGGGGTATCTTTGACTACGATAGCAAAAAAGAACAACTCGAAGATTTAGAAAACCAAACCGCTCAACCCGAATTTTGG
This sequence comes from Emticicia sp., assembly GCA_017495105.1. Classification (GTDB taxonomy): domain Bacteria; phylum Bacteroidota; class Bacteroidia; order Cytophagales; family Spirosomataceae; genus Emticicia. The sequence goes on from JAFEIL010000406.1 coordinate 21,799, forward strand.
ACTGATGCCACCAAAGCCGAAAACGTAATGAAACAAGTACGTGCCTTGAAAGGTTGGACTGGCGGATACGAAAATGCAAATGCTGTAATCGGTGACCTCGAAACGCTTTATGAATTTTATGAAGCGGGCGATGTAACCGAAGAGGAAGTTGACGAAGAAGCAAAAAAAGTGATAAGCGTTTTGGAAGATTTGGAGTTAAAACGAATGCTTTCAAACGAAGAAGATCAAATGAGTGCCATTCTCGAAATAAATGCTGGTGCTGGCGGTACTGAAAGCCAAGACTGGACAAGTATGTTGATGAGAATGTATTTAATGTGGTGTAATAAGAAAGGTTATAAAGTGTCAGAACTTGATTTTCAAGATGGAGATACGGCGGGCGTAAAATCGGTTTCGTTGCAAATTGATGGGCCAATGGCTTACGGTTTCTTGAAATCTGAAAATGGCGTGCATCGTTTGGTCAGAATTTCACCTTTCGATTCTAATGCCCGACGACATACTTCATTTTCATCAGTTTTTGTGACGCCATTGGTTGACGAAACAATTACGATTGAGATAAATCCTGCTGATATTGAAATCCAAACTTCTCGCTCTGGTGGAGCTGGTGGACAAAATGTCAATAAAGTAGAAACAAAAGTGCAGCTTACTCATAAACCTACGGGAATCGTAATCGTTTGTCAAGTTGACCGTAGTCAGCTCGGAAACCGTGAACGTGCCATGCAAATGTTGAAATCGAAACTTTATCAGTTAGAAGTTGATAAACGCAATGCTGCCAAAGCCGAAACCGAAGCAGGAAAAATGAAAATTGAGTGGGGTTCACAAATTCGAAGCTATGTTTTAGACGACCGCAGAGTAAAAGACCACCGAACAAACATTCAAACATCAAATACAGAAGCAGTTCTGAATGGTGATATTGATGAGTTTATCAAGGGATACTTGATGGAAAACTAATATTTTATGCAAATGAAAAGCCTGTAAAGTCAATTTTTGACATTTACAGGCTTTTTCACTTTCAAGCAAACTGCTTTACTACTTTCATAATATGCTCGTTATCAACGCTGTTTTTTTGCCATTCTTCCAAGCGTTTATTCATGGTTTTAAACCAAATTGGTGGCACGAGCGACATTAAAATCATCATCGTATAGCCATAAGGTAACTGTGGGCTTTCATCGAAATGGCGAAGCACTTGATATGGTCGTGCCGCATAAGCATGATGGTCGGAGTGCCGTTGTAAATGAAAAAGTAATAGGTTACTATAAAAATGGTTGGCATTCCATGAATGCAGTGGATTTACTTTTTCGTAGCGTCCATTTTCTAGTTGTTTCCGCAAAATTCCGTAATGCTCAATATAATTGACACATTCTAAAGATAAAATGGCAATGATGCTCTGCACTACAAAAAACGTTGGCACAATCCATGCAATTTCTTGAATTGATTTACTGAACAAAACCGTAAATATAAAGCAGAGAAAAATTGGCAATATTACCGCCCAAATCATTTCATTATTGATACTCCAAGTTTTCTTATTTTCTTTTTGAAGAAGTTTTCTTTCGATATTCCATGCACTGATGAATCCGCCTAATAAACTTTGTTTCCAAAACGCAAAAACGGTTTGGTTTTTGCGAGCAGTTGCTGGGTCGAGAGGCGTTGCTACGTGCGTATGATGCCCCCGATTATGTTCAACAAAAAAGTGCATGTAACAAACTGAAATTAAAGCCGCACGGGCATGAAATTGTGCAAACGCACTTTTACGATGCCCTAATTCGTGAGCCACATTGATGATAGTAGAAGCATAAACCCCTTGACTTAGAATCAGTCCAAAAATTTGATACCAAGTGAGGCTATCATGCGTAAGTACATAGCAACACCATAAAAGCATAAAATATTGAATGTAAACGTGAGAATAGACCAAAAAGTCAAAATAACGGTCGTTGAGAAGTTTTTCATATTCTTCGGTACTGGCGTTTTGGGAATCTCGACTTACGATTTCATCAAGAATCGGAATTAAGCAATAGGCATAAATAAATACAAAGAATGTCCAATTTGGAGTAATGTAATAATAGCCCAAGATAAAGAATGCAATAAAAGAGTAGCCCCATGCAAAGCCGATTTTTTTTATAATACTCATGGTTTACTGATTTTTCGTTGTAATTTTAGTCAAACAATACAAATTTTATAATTTTGTTAGATAAATCCTAACTAAAACACCTAAGTTTTATGTGTTGGATATAATAATGTAACCCTAAACATGAATGAGTTTTTGATTTATTTACAGCTTGGTTATCAACACATTACCGATATAAACGGCTATGACCATATATTGTTTGTGATAGCCCTTTGTGCGATATATAGAATGAGCGATTGGCAAAAAATACTATATCTCGTCACGGCCTTTACTATTGGACATTCAATTACCCTAGCTTTGGCAGCACTTGAGCTTATCGAATACAGCACAGATTTGATTGAGTTTCTGATTCCTGTTACGATTATTCTTACCTGTTTCGCCAATTTCTTTCACCGAAGCACTGAAAGCGTACTTAACCCCGAAAAATTTTCGAGGATACGTTATCTTTTTGCAATGATGTTTGGTCTTATTCATGGAATGGGTTTTTCAAATTACCTAAAAAGTCTTTTGGGGAAAGATGAAAGTATAGTTCTACAATTATTGGCTTTTAATCTTGGTCTCGAAATTGGGCAATTATTCATTGTGGTAATTGCCATTACGCTTTCATTTTTAGTTTTAAATGGTTTAAAGATAAAAAAACACTCTTGGAATCTCATTTTATCTGCTTTTGTGGCTGGGGTTGCCTTCAAACTCATGACCGAAAAATGGTATTTTTAAAGAGGGAATAAATATAACAACCTTTTATGATGTTTATTAATAAGCAATTTCATCTTTTTATGCTATATTCTTAATTGTTCATACGCACTTTTGCACAGATTTTGTGTTATAAATAATGTAATCACTATTTTTTATTGTTCATGCAAGAAAGTACATCACTTCTCGGTTTTCTTTTAACGGCATTTTTGGCAGGTTTTGCTTCAATTTTTATGCCTTGTATTTATCCAATCATGCCAATGACAGTGAGTTTCTTCACGAAACAATCGCAAGGAACTCGCAAGGCAACATTTTATGGACTTTCAATTATGTTCGTTTTTGGACTTATTGGTTTAGTAGCAACAGTTTTTGGAGCTCCATTTTTAAATTTTATAAGTACTCACTGGATTCCAAATCTTATATTTTTTGTTATTTTTATCATTTTTGGGGTTTCTCTTTTGGGGGCTTTTGAAATAGTTTTGCCGCACGAAGTAGTTAATAATATTGATAGAATGTCGGAAAAAGGCGGACTTGTCGGTATTTTCTTTATGGCACTTACGCTTGTTGTCGTATCTTTTTCATGTACGGCTCCATTTGTTGGTTCGTTGTTGATTATGGCGGCAAAAGGCGAAGTTTGGCGACCACTTTGGGGAATGTTGGCTTTCGGGCTTCCGTTTGGAGTTGTCTTTACTTCGTTGGCGATGTTTCCGCAGTGGCTTAAAAGTTTGCCAAAATCGGGTGGTTGGATGAATGAAATGAAAGCCGTATTCGGGATTTTGGAGTTTGCATTAGCTCTTAAATTCTTGAGTAATATCGACCTTACTTATCATTTTAATTATATTTCTCGAAATACTTTTTTGGTTATCTGGATAATTATTTTTGTCGCAATCGGGCTTTATATTTTAGGGATACTTCGGCTGCCAAAGGATAGTAAGGTGAAGAAATATAATATTCCAAGAGTAGTTTTCGGAACATTATTCCTTGCATTTGCAGCTTATATGGTTCCAGGAGTTACACACAATAAAGAACTAAGTTTATTGTCAGGACTTTTACCACCAAAAACAATCGCTACAACGGTTGCTGATGGTTCTAAACTCCGAGATTTACCGCATGAATTAAAAGGATTTTATGATTATGACGATGCCCTTGCATACTCTAAAGAAGTCGGAAAACCGCTTTTTATAGATTTTACAGGCTATGCGTGTGCGAATTGTCGTAAAATGGAAGAAAACGTTTGGCCAAAACCCGAAGTTTTAGAAAAACTCAAAAACGATTTCGTGATAGCTTCTTTGTATGTCGATGACAAAAAAGAGCTTCCAAAACAAAAACAATATACATCAAAATATGATGATGAATTGAAAGTAACAGTCGGTGATAAAAATATGGATTTGGAAATTACGAAATATAATAATAATGCTCAACCTTATTATATTATTGAAGATTCAAATGGCAAATTAATTGTAAAACAACCAATCGGCTATACTTCTAAAGAGGAGTTTATTAAGTTTTTGGATGAAGGAATTGACAATTATAAAAAGCCTTGATTTAGAGAAAAAACAAAAAACTCTGTATTTCGGTACGGAGTTTTTTTATGCCTTAATAAATAAATGTTCGATTTCATTTTCAATAAATCGGGCTTTTTTTGCTGTAGCTTTTCGAAGTAGGTTCAAATAGTTTGCTTTCGGGATTTCGATTGCCCCAAAACGTTTTACATTATCGTTTATAAATTGAGTATCAAGCAATTCAAAGCCTTGTTGGCGAAGTGTCTGAATTAAGTAATGGAAAGCTATTTTCGAAGCATTGGGCTGAGTATAAAACATTGACTCACCAAAAAAAGCCGCTCCAATAGAGACGCCATAAAGTCCTCCGACGAGTTTATTATCCAAATAAGCCTCAACACTATGAGCCAAGCCTATGCCGTTTAAGCCTGTGTAAGCCTCGATGATTTCTTCCGAAATCCAAGTATCATCAGTATCATTTCTTGCAACGGCACAGCCACGCATTACTGCTTCAAAATCATAGTCAATGCGAATCTCGAAATAGTTTTTGTTGAGTAAAGGACGAAGTGATTTATGAGGTTTATAGGAATCAAGCGGAATAATGGCACGAGGGTCGGGCGAATACCAATAAATTGTCCCATCCGAATCTGCCATCGGGAAAATACCGTTTATATAGCCATGAAATAAGTCGTCGGGCGTAAGTTTTGTCATTAAATAGTTATAGCTATATGCCAACAAAATTAAAGAAAAAAATAAAAAAAACTAATTTTGGCACAACTGTTTTCTAATAATTATTAATTAGTAAGTATGAGGAACATTTATTTTAACAATATTCAAA
>JAFEIL010000456.1 GCA_017495105.1 Emticicia sp.
GATTTGCCATGATTATAGTCGGAGACGTTCAATTGGCCCATATGATGGCAATATGCAAGATGCACTTTTGACTGTTCATAACAGCGATTGGAAACAAGGTATTGTGATTGGTAATGAAGCGTCGGGCGTAGTAAAACACACTTCTGCGTTTTGGGAAGAGAATACTATTTGTGTGGGACTTACGCACAAAGATGCTCGTTTTCCTTTCAGAAAATACATCAAACCTAATGAATCATTTGAAACACCGCAGGTATTTACGATGGTTTATAACAATCACAAAGACCCCGACGAAATACTCAATACGGCTGTGCCTGATTTTGTCCGAAAACACTTGGGCATTCGCTTATCGGAGCTATCACAAAAACCAACTTTTATTTATAATACTTGGGTACCATTTCGTAAAAATATTGATGAAAAACTGGTCATGGAATTGGCCAAAGCCGCTGCCGATGCGGGCATGAAAGAGTTTATCATTGACGATGGCTGGGCCAATAATTATGGTGATTGGATTATTGATAAGAAAAAATTTCCGAATGGACTAAAACCTGTTTTCGATTATATCAAATCGTTGGGCATGAAACCTGGCTTATGGGTAAGTGTAGGCAGTGCTTCGCCCGACAGCAAAGTGTATCAAGCTCATCCTGAGTGGTTTGTATTAGACGAAAATCAAAATCCAGCCAATCTTCACGAGCCAGATTTAAAAATGCGTACTGCTTGTTTTGGTACGCCTTGGAAAGATTACATCAAAGATGTTTTAATGAAACTCGCCTTGGAATATGGCTTAGAATACTTAAAACTTGATTTTACGGTTGTTACAAGTCCGTACCGATTTGGCAATAAAAATACAGGTTGCTACGCCAAAAATCACTCGGGACATCAAGACCAACCTGAGTCGTTTTATACAAATTATGAATCTGTCTGGAAACTTTTTGATGAGTTACATTTAGCCAAGCCCAACCTTTTTATTGACTGTACTTTTGAAACAATGGGTGGTTTACAACTCATAGACTATGCCATGCTGAAACATGCAGAAGGCAATTGGTTGTCAAATTTTTATGGTCCACCGGATGAAAATGTTGATTTAAGAGTGCGGAACATGGCTTGGTGGCGTTCTCCTGCAATGCCTGCAACAGCCTTGGTCATTGGTAATCCTGAAATGCAAGACAAAGGTTGGGAAATGCACATAAAGTCTTTGGCGGGAGCATTACCAATTATGTTGGGCGACCCAAGAAAATTGTCCGCCGATGATTTGAAAAAATATAGAAACTATGCCGATTGGTTACAAAAAATGGATAGTAAGCACGATATTATGAGTTTCAGACAAGATTTAGCAGGATTTGGCGAGCCGATGAATGGAATGTGGGACGGTTTTCAGCGTATTAATACTGAAACCCAGTCAGGTGGAATCATCGGGGTTTTCAAGCAGGGAAGTTTAGACAACGAGCGACAAGTAAGGATTAATTATCTCAATCCAACAAAAATATATACCATAAAAGAATGTATTTCAGATAAAATAATTACAAAAGCCACAGGTAAACAATTAGCGGAAAAAGGCTTTAAAGCAAAATTATTAAAAGAATTCGACGGTCAATTATTTGAAGTAGTTACGCAATAAACAAGAAAATTATGTCAAAGCAACAATTAACACCTGCTCAAATTGAGCAATACAACCAAGACGGTTATTTGATTTTAAGAGGATTTTTAAATCAAGAAGAAGTATCAAAACTCTATCAAATTGCGATTGATGACAAAGCTATGAGCAAAAATGCCATCAATGTCAATGATAGCACAGGCAAACGAAGCAAGCTTTCGTTGTGGTACAAACCTGGCGATGATGTTTACGGATTGCTCACTCGAAGTGAAAGTTTGGTCAATTCAGTTAATCAATTACTTGATGGCGATGCAGCCGTTTGTCATTTTCATTCAAAACTCATGCAAAAAGAACCAAAAGTTGGCGGAGCATGGGAATGGCACCAAGATTATGGTTATTGGTACAAAAATGAATTCTTATTGCCTGACCAAATGATGTCGGTAATGGTAGCAGTTACCGATGCAAACATAGAAAATGGCTGTTTGCAAGTAATCAAAGGTTCTCATAAAATGGGCAGAGTTGAACATGGTTTTTCAGGCGAGCAAGTAGGTGCTTCGCAACACTATGTTAATTTAGCTCTTCAAACAATGGGCTTAGTTTTTGTGGAACTCAATGCAGGCGATGTGCTATTTTTTCACAGTAATCTTTTACATCGTTCGGAAGCCAATTTATCTGATAAAGCTCGTTGGTCGATGATTTCTTGTTATAACCGTGCTTCAAATTTTGGTTTTAACGAAAACTCATCAAATTCGGCAAGCATTACACCGATTGATGTGGTGCCAGACGATGCCCTTTTAACATGGGAAACGTCAGGTTTAGTTGAAGAGGGTGCTGGCTTTTTAGCAAAAGATGCAGATGTGGCTTTGAAATAACATTAATAAATTTTAAAAAAATATAAAATTTTGGCTTCGATCATACCATTTCAATCTGAAATAATTACGGATAAATATACCATCAATAGAAAGTATGTTTATCTAATCAGTGCCATTGCGGCATTGGGTGGTGTGCTTTTTGGCTTTGATTTGGTAATAATTTCAGGTACAGTTTCTTTTTTTAAAAATAATTTTCAATTAAATGAATTTCAGATAGGTTGGGCAGTTGGCTGTATCAATTTGGGTGCAGCTTTTGGTGCGTTGTTAGGTGGGAAATTAAGTGATATTTTGGGCAGAAAAAAATTACTTATGCTTTGTGCTATTTTATTTGCCCTGACGGGTGTTTGCACGGGTTGGGCAACCGCTTTTAACATGTTCATCTTTTTCCGAATTTTAAGTGGCGTGGCTGTAGGAGCCGCTGCACTGGTTTGCCCAATGTACGTAGCTGAAATTTTCCCCGCCAACATGCAAGGAAAGTTGGTGTCATTTTACCAGCTTTCAATCGTAATTGGCATTTTAATGGCCTATTTATCCAATTATTTATTGTTAAATAGTGGTGAAAACAATTGGCGATGGATATTTTCCTCACAGTCTATTCCGTCTTTATTATTCTTTTTTGGGTTGTTTTTGGTGGCAGAAAGTCCTCGCTGGCTAATCGGAAAAGACAAAAAAATAGAAGCTTATAAAATATTAACACGCATTGGGGGAATAACTTATGCCAATTCAGAAACCAAACAAATTGAAAATAGTTTTTCCCAAAAAACCTCCGAAAAAGTTTCAAATTTATTCAAAAAAGATGTTTGGCATATTGTATTTATAGGCATAATAATAGCAATTTGTTCACAAGCTGTAGGGCAAAATTCATTGTTTTCTTATGCCCCAGAGCTCTTCAAAAAGGCAGGGATGGGTGAAAATACTGCTTTTTTACAATCAATAATAATTGGAGTAATCAACTTCATTTTTACCTTTATAGCCATTGGCACAATTGACAAAGTTGGGCGAAAATTACTTTTGCAATACGGCTCTTTTTTATTGTTTTTAGATGCTCTATCTTTATCAGCAGCTTTTTATTGGCAATTTTCAGGTATTTGGGTTTTAATATTTGTTTTAGGTTTTATTGCCATTTATGCTGCTACTTTAGGACCATTAACTTGGGTGGCTTTGTCAGAGATTTTCCCAAATCGCATACGAGGAACTGCCCTTGCATTGGCCACTTTGGCCTTATGGATTGCTAATTTTTTTACCACTTTTTTGTTCCCGATTATGAATGAACATTTTGGGCTTTCCGTCATATTTCTTATTCACGGAAGCATTTGCCTGATTTATACTCGTTAGGAATAGGATTGAGAATTTCGGACATGAAAATTTAGAGT
>JAFEIL010000545.1 GCA_017495105.1 Emticicia sp.
ATAATAAACAGTATCGTGATGTCTAAACAAGATTTAAGAAAAGAGTTTCTACAAAAACGAAAAGCCCTCGCCGAAACAGAAGTTGACGTCTTTTCTAAGCAAATTCATGACTGGTTTTTTAGAAATTTTCCAGTGCATGCCTACGCCACAATTCATACTTTTCTACCAATCAAACGCAATAATGAGATAGATACTTATCTCATTATCAATACACTACAAAAAGATTTTGCCACAGATATTGTCATTCCGAGAAGCCACGAAGATGGCACAATGAGCCATTATTTACTCACGAAAGACACTGTTTTTGAGAAAAATAGATGGGAAATATCAGAACCATCTCCAGTTGGCAGTCTTCAGTCTTCAGTCTTCAATATAGATTTAGTTCTAATTCCATTGCTTTGTTTCGATAAAAAAGGGTTTCGTGTTGGCTATGGGAAAGGTTATTACGACCAATTTTTAGCCGAATGCCGCCCTGATGTTTTGAAAATTGGTCTTTCTATTTTTGAGCCAATTGATGAAATCAGTGATGTCACAGAGTTTGATGTACAAATGGATTACTGCATTACGCCAAATAAAATTTGGAGTTTTTCATAAATTTAGTACTTTTCCAAGAAGTCGAACCAAATTTTACGTTATCTTTGCAGTCCAAAAGCCCCAAACCCCAGAGGGGCTTCAAATCTTTCATATAAATAACTCCCCTCTGGGGTTGGGGGCTTTTAAAAAAATGAAAATTGCAGTAGTTGGTGCAACTGGCTTAGTTGGCACTGAAATCTTGAAAGTATTGGCGGAAAGAAACTTCCCCGTAAGCGAAATTATTCCTGTTGCTTCCGAAAAATCAATTGGTAAACAGGTTGAGTTTAAGGGTAAACAGTTTACGGTTGTAGGCTACGAAGATGCTATCAAGATGAAACCTGCGGTTGCGATTTTCTCGGCAGGTGGAAGTTCTTCTTTGGCTTTAGCACCCTTGTTTGCTGAAGCGGGAATTCCTGTGATAGACAACTCTTCAGCATGGAGAATGGACCCAACTAAAAAGTTGATAGTTCCAGAAGTAAATGCAGATACGATTACGGCAGCAGATAAAATCATTGCCAATCCAAACTGTTCTACAATACAGATGGTAGTGGTAATGAAGCCATTACACGATAAATATAAAATCAAGCGTGTGGTTGTTTCTACTTACCAATCGGTAACAGGAACAGGTAAGGCTGCCGTTGACCAATTATTTGCCGAACGTGCTGGCGACGATAGCGTTGCGAAAGTATATCCGCATAAAATTGACCTCAACGTATTGCCTCACATTGATGTTTTCTTGGATAACGGGTATACCAAAGAAGAAATGAAAATGGTAAACGAAACTAAGAAAATCATGGGTGATGATAGTATTGCTGTTACGGCAACGACCGTGCGTATCCCAACTGTTGGTGGACACTCAGAAGCAGTAAATATTGAGTTTGAAAACGATTTCGATTTAGACGAAGTTCGTCGATTATTGAGTGAAACCGAGGGCGTCATTGTTCAAGACGACCCTAAAAACTTTGTTTACCCAATGCCAATTACATCGCACGGAAAAGATGAGGTTTTTGTTGGTCGTATCCGTCGTGACGAATCTCAAGCCAATACATTAAATCTTTGGGTGGTTGCCGACAATCTTCGCAAAGGTGCAGCCACTAACGCTGTTCAGATTGCTGAATATATGTTGAAAGCAAATTTATTATAAACAACTTCCCAAGTTGTTAGTTTTGAAAGGGAGGACATTTAAAATGTCTTCCCTTTTTATTTTAACTCTTAGCAAAAGATTACATTTGTGATTATCTAAAAATCCTCAAGCAAAATCGGACCGCCGAAGTTGCAAGAGGCAATTCAAATTCAACCTAACAATGAAAAAACTATTTTTAATTATTCTATTAAACCTCTTCTTGGGAATGGTGGCTTTTGCCCAAATAAATCCCGAAAACATCAAAATCGTAAGGGATAAATGGGGCGTTCCGCACATTTTTGCTAAAACCGACCCCGAAGTAGCTTATGGATTGGCTTGGGCAAATGCCGAAGATGATTTCAAAACTATGCAACTTACACTTTTAGCGGGAAAAGGCATGGTTGGTCGCCATAAAGGCAAAGATGGTGCAACTGTTGATTACGTAGTCGCACTTTTACGTTGTCGAGAGGTAGTCGAAGAGCAATATGACAAAGCCTTATCGCCTGAATATAAGTCACTTATCGAAGGATATGTGGCGGGTATAAACGCCTACGCAGCCAAACATCCCGAAGAAGTTTTAGTGAAAGGCACATTTCCGACAAATACCAAAGAATATACGACTGGTACGGTACTTTCTCTTTCAATGATTTCAGGTGTTGATGCAGTTTTGCAGAAAATTTTTAAAGAAAAAGTTAAAACACTCGACGATTTTAAGGCCGCAGGCTCAAATGCAATAGCGGTGCATAGTTCGAAAACAAGTGATGGAAGTTCGTATTTAGCAATCAATCCGCACCAACCACTTGAAGGGCCAGTAGCTTGGTATGAAGCTCATTTGTGTAGTGAAGAAGGTTTAAATGTACTTGGAGCATTATTCCCAGGTGGGCCTGTGATTTTTGTGGGTGCAAACGAAAATTTAGGCTGGACGCACACCGTCAATTATCAAGATAAAGTCGATGTTTTTCAACTCGAAATGAATCCAGCGAACAAGATGCAATATAAGTTTGATGGAAAGTGGGAAACTTTAGAGCAGAAAACCGTTAAGCTGAAAGTAAAAATGGGTGTTTTCACAATTCCGATCAAAAAAGTGGCTTTATGGAGTAAATACGGTGCAACGATTCAGTCCAAACAAGGTACTTTTTCAGTCAGATTCAGTGCCAATCAAGATATTCGAGGCATCGAACAATGGTATAAGATGGACAAAGCTCGTAATTTTTCGGAGTTTTATAAAGCCATGCAGATGACCGCAATCCCAGGTTTTAACACGATTTATGCCGATAAGCGAGACACCATTTTTTACGTAAGTAATGGAAAAATTCCATTCCGTGCTGAAGGATACGATTGGAAAAATACAATTCCTGGGAATACTTCAAAAACACTCACTACGTCATTTCACCCTTTGAAAGATTTACCACAGTATATCAATCCTGCAAGTGGCTATTTATTCAATGCCAATCATACACCTTTCAATGCAACAGGTGAAAAAGACAACCTAAAAGCTGAAAGTTTTGACCAAACAATGGGCTACGAAGTGAAAGACAATAACCGAAGTGTTCGTTTTCAGGAAATGTTTTCACAGTATAATAAAATCTCATTTGAAGACCTCAAACGCATCAAGTACGATGGCCAATTACCGAAAGGAAAACTTTATTTTCCTGCCAACACCGATGCTTTATTTCAACTAAATCCAAGTGAATATGCTGATATACAGGAACTTATAGTAAACTTAAATACTTGGGATAGAAAAACCAATGTTGATAGCAAAGGGGCAGCCGAATTTTTGATTATGCTCAACTATTTTACAAATGAATTTGCAAAAAAAGAAGAATTAGCAGATTATGTGCTTACCAAAGAGGATGCCGTTGCAGCTTTTCGTCATGTGAATACTTATATGAAACAATATTTTGGGCGAACTGACATTACACTTGGAGACTTGCAAAAACTAGTGCGTGGCGATATCGAAAAACCATCTTGGGGTTTGCCAGATGTCATTACGGCTATGCACACTCGACCATATAAAGATGGCAAATTGAAAGTCGTGCAAGGAGAATCATATATTGGATTAATTAAATTTCCGAAAGAAGGCTTGCCCGAAATCGAAACAGTACTAAACTTCGGACAATCGACTCACACCGATAGCCCACATTTTGCCGACCAAATGGATATATATTTGAGTCAAAAAACCAAAAAAATGACACTTGATAAAGCAGAAGTGATGAAAAGTGCAGTAAAAACATACTCACCGAAATAATTTTGAATGATACAATGTTTGAATGATAGAATAAAGGGAATAAAAATTCACTCTCTCTATCATTCAAGCATTCAAAATTGCCTATATCCCCGTATAATTAAAAGGAGAGATGCGTCGAAGTTCATATTTTACTTTTTCGCCTACATCAAGGGTATCAATAAATTCTTTGATGCGTTTTTCGGTAATTTTTTCATTTTTACGAGTCAATTCTTTCAATGCCTCATAAGGTTTCGGGAAACCTTCACGGCGAAGTACCGTCTGAATTCCTTCGGCCACAACCGCCCAGTTTTCTTCCAAATGGTGGTCGATTGCTTCTTGGTTAAGTTCGAGTTTATTCATCCCTTTTAATAAAGAATTTAAGGCGATAACTGTATGACCAATCGGCACGCCTAGATTTCTCAAAACCGTTGAATCGGTCAAATCTCTTTGTAGACGAGAAATCGGCAATTTTGCTGAAAAATGCTCAAAAAGTGCATTTGCAACGCCTAAATTACCTTCAGCATTTTCAAAATCAATCGGGTTGACTTTGTGAGGCATTGCCGAAGAACCAATTTCGCCCGCTTTAATTTTTTGTTTGAAATAGCCCATCGAAACATACGTCCAAACATCACGAGAGAAATCAATCAAAATGGTATTGAGGCGTTTGAGAGCATCAAACATAGCCGCCAACATATCGTAATGCTCAACCTGCGTAGTTTTCTGACTGCGAGAAAGCCCCAAGCAATCATTTACAAAACCATTCCCAAACGTCACCCAGTCGGTCTGCGGATATGCCACATGATGAGCATTGAAATTACCCGTTGCTCCACCAAATTTGGCCGCATAAGGCACTGCATTAAGCATTTCGAGTTGTTTTTCGATTCTTTCGCAGAAGACTAACAATTCTTTACCTAAGCGAGTAGGCGAAGCTGGTTGTCCGTGTGTATGTGCAAGAAGTGCAATATCTTTCCATTGTTCGGCCAATTCGTGCAGTTTTGCCAAAATTTGCTGAAAAGCAGGTACAACATCCATGACCATCGCTTCTTTTAATGAAAGCGGAATAGCTGTATTATTGACATCTTGCGAAGTAAGGCCAAAATGTATAAACTCCGAATGTTGCCCGATTCCCAAAACCTCAAAAGCGTCTTTGATAAAATACTCAACTGCTTTTACATCGTGGTTAGTTACTTTTTCGGTTTCTTTGATTTTAAGTGCATCTTCTTCCGAAAAATTTTCATAAATCGCTCGAAGATTTTTATACAAACCTTTATCAAAACCTTCGAGTTGAGGCAAAGGAAGTTCGCAAAGAGCAATAAAATATTCAATTTCAACTCTCACACGATAGTGAATGAGTCCAAATTCAGAAAAATATTTTGCAAGATTTTCAATTTGTCGGCGGTATCGGCCATCAACAGGAGAAATAGCAGTCAGAGTATTCAAAAGCATAATTTTTAGGTAAAAATCTTTGAAAATTAGGAATTTAGAAGATAAAAATTGGATTTGGTTGAGTAAAATCTTTTTGGGAAAATCTATTTAGCTTCCCACCAACATCCAACATCGAAACTCCAAACTCTAAATTCAAAGTACAAAGTTAAACCTATTGTGTGTTCTGACAAAATAAATTAACTTGCCAAACAATTTCAACCTTATAACAAACAAAACCTCAATGCAAACTTCAAATTTTATTGGTGAATTACTGGGTACGCTCGTACTTATTTTACTCGGCGACGGTGTTGTTGCAAATATTCTTTTAAAAGGTTCAAAAGGCGAAAACGGTGGATGGTTAGTAGTAACAACAGCTTGGGCATTTGCCGTGATGTGTGGCGTGTTTGTGGCTCAAAAATTTGGTAGTCCCGATGCTCACCTTAATCCTGCTATTACGATTGCAATGGCTGTAAAATCAGGCGATTGGTCGAATGTTGCTCCATTTATTGCTGCTCAATTAATTGGTGCATTTTTGGGTGCTACACTTGTTTGGCTCGCATATTTGCCACATTGGTCAATAACCGAAGACAAGGGGGCAAAATTAGGCGTTTTTGCCACCTCTCCTGCCATCAGAAATACATCGAGCAATCTTATTTCTGAAATCATTGGCACAATTGTATTAATCGTTGTATCTAACTCATTTACTGCCGATTTACCAAATGGATTTGCTCCATACTTAGTTGGTATGTTGGTTTGGTCAATTGGCTTATCTTTAGGTGGTCCGACCGGCTACGCAATTAATCCTGCACGTGATTTAGGCCCACGTATAGCTCACGCAGTATTACCCATTTCGGGCAAAGGCACTAGTGACTGGAGCTATGCTTGGATTCCAGTAGTAGGCCCAATCATTGGAGGTATTTTGGCCGTACTCTTCTTAAATGCGTTTAATATTTAACACAATGTTTCTTTTCTTAACTTCCTTCTTATAAAATTCATTACCATGAAGCGACTAATTATTATTTTATTTTGTTTCGTATCGACCGCTTGGGGACAAAACACTTACAATATTATTCCTCAACCCGACACACTCATAGCCAAAAGTGGAACATTCGTAATCAATAACGAAACCCGAATTATTTTACAAACTAACGATGCCCCAACAGCAGCGGTTGCTAAACTTTTTTCGAATCAGGTATCTATTACAACGGGGATTAAACTTTTTACGGAGGTTTCTCTGCCAAAAGTGCCTCAAATTAAACCCAAAACAAAAAAATCGATTACTGTTTCGCCAGTTACGAACGCCATTTTGTTTATAAAATCAACACAAGCAATGCCCGAAGATGGCTACAAACTTTCTGTTGAATCAAATCTTGTGACTGTCACAGCTAGTGGTTCGCAAGGTTTTTTTTATGCTCTTCAAACACTTTTTCAATTACTTCCTGCCGAAATTTATAGTTCAGCGAAAGTAAATGGTTTACAACTAATAATACCTTGTGTAAACATTGTTGATAAACCACGCTACGAACACCGCGGTTTTATGCTTGATGTGGGTCGTCACTTTATGCCACTTTCTTTTGTTAAGAAAACAATCGATTTATTGGCAATGCACAAAATGAATATTTTGCATTGGCACTTAACAGAAGACCAAGGTTGGAGAATCGAAATATTGAAATATCCTCGACTTACACAATTAGGCTCGGTGCGTTCTGAAACTATTGATGGCAAAATGTCTTATAATCAACCATTAAAGTTTGATGGAAAAGAACATTCGGGTTTTTATACACAAGATGAAATCAGAGATGTAGTAAAATATGCACAAGAAAGATACGTAACGATTATTCCCGAAATCGAAATGCCTGGTCACGCTTTGGCAGCTTTGGCGGCATATCCAGAATTGGGTTGTACAGGTGGACCTTATAGCGTAGCTAAAATTTGGGGAGTAATCGAAGATGTTTACTGTCCTACCGAAAAAACTTTCGAGTTTATCGAAGATGTACTCACTGAAGTGATGGACTTATTTCCGAGTAAATACATTCATATCGGTGGCGATGAATGTCCGAAAATTACTTGGCAAAGAAGTAAATTTTGTCAAGATTTGATGAAAGCCCAAGGTTTGAAAGATGAACACGAACTTCAAAGTTATTTTATTAAACGCATTGATAAATTCTTGACTTCAAAAGACAGAAAAATCATGGGTTGGGATGAGATTTTGGAAGGAGGACTTTCGCCAAACGCCACGGTTATGTCGTGGAGAGGTGTGCAAGGCGGAATTGAAGCTGCCAAACAAAAACATGATGTGGTAATGACACCAAACTCATACGTTTATATTGATTATTATCAATCTCACCCAATTACAGAGCCTTTGGCAATTGGTGGTTTCTTGACATTGGAGAAAGTTTATTCTTACGAACCAACTCCATCAGAACTAAAACCAGAAGAAGCAAAACATATTTTAGGAGCTCAAGTAAATCTTTGGACAGAATATGTCGCAACGCCCGAACATGCCGAATATATGACATTTCCTCGTGCATGTGCCTTATCGGAAGTTACTTGGACACCATCAATTAATAAAAATTTTGCAGATTTTGGACGTAGACTAGAGGCTCATTTCAAACGATTAGATGTACTGAATGTAAATTACGCCAAGAGTATTTTTGATGTAAAAGAAACTGCTACACCCAACAAAAACACGCAAACCGTAGAAGTAAAACTCGAACCTTTCGTACGTGATGCACAAGTGCGATATTCGCTAGATTTTTCGAAACCTACAGCCAATTCAGCGATTTTTGTGCCACAGACATTTAATAAATTGACCACTGTAAGGGCAGCAATTTTCAGAAATGACAAACAAATCGGTAAGGAGTTCGTAAAAACTTATAGAATGCCTGATAAATAAGATAAAATTAAATCGAGATTTTCAATACTAATTGAGATTTACAGCCACAAATTCACCAAAGCCGCTTTGCCCATATGCTGAGTGGCTTTGGCTGAATCATCCAAAATAATTGTTGAACCATCTGCACCCAAGTCCCAGATACTTCCTTGCAGAAAAACATTTATCCCCTTTTTTACCCCTGCTTCATTTTTTGCTCTTTCGCCCATTGCGTGTTTTACCCAAGCTTCACCGAGCGTTAGTTTACCGATACTCTCTTTGGCATCGGCAGGTGTTTCTGCTCCCGAATAGCCGGTCCACTTTTTATTCCAATTACCATAACCATTTGAATACGAGGGAGTTACCACAAAATTAACACCTTTTTGTTTCAAAACTTTGTACGATTCCGAAAACCAAGCATCGGCACAAACTAGTACGCCCATTCGCCCAACGGCAGTTTCAAAAACTGGAATATCTTTTGGTTTAGCCTGGCACACAAACGACAACTCATCGGCCGTTGGAAATGCTTTTTTAATCAAATTGGGATTTAGCTTTCCCTTATTATCAAATACCATTGAGGTATTATACAGAAGCCCCTCATTTACTTTCAAAGTACCATTTTCAACACTCGGCTTAGGTAATAAAATCGAACCAGCTACAATTGTAACTGCATATTTTGCAGCTAATTCAGAGAAAACATTATGATATATTTTTGCCATTTCAGTGGCTTTCATGACAAATGCTGCATATTTCACCTTATCAATTACTATATCTGGGGCTAAAATGAAAGTTTTTACAAATTTTCCGAAATTACTCATCACCATCGTTTGCAAACCTTCCTCTAAGGTTTTGGCTTGATATAAACTTTCTTTTTCGTTGACAGCAACTAAAAAAGTACCGATGTATTCGGGAAAAACTACAATGGTTTTCTCCGAAATCAGCCATTTATTTTTCTTCGCCTCAATCAGATAAAATTCAATTTTTTGCCTAAAATTAGCTTCTGAAGCATAATCTATGGGCGTCATGAATGCTTGTACGCCAAGAACATTTCCCTTTCCGGTCGAATCTCCATAAGACTCTACCACATCAATTTTAAATATTGGTTGTTGTCCTGTGCCTTTGTTTGTACTTGACCAAATAAGATATCCCCCCACCAAAACTAGAAAGATAAGTAGTATCGTTTTGAAGTTTTTTTTCATATCATATTGTTTTTATGGGCAATTTTCAAAATATTTTGTCAAGATTCCTGAGCCTTTTCTTAATTTTGTTTTAAAATTGCACAAACAAGCATCATTGGGCAACACCAACATTAAAATTATTTTTACAGCAGACTGGGCATAAAACATGACAGAACCTTACATTGTCGGTATCACGGGCGGAAGTGCGTCAGGAAAAACATTTTTTTTACAACAACTATTAGGTGCTTTTTCTGAGGAAGAAGTTTGCCTAATCTCGCAGGACAATTACTACCGTACCCAAGAATTTGTACCAAAAGACCTAAATAACATAGAAAACTACGACCTACCCGAAGCTATTGATTTTGAACTGTATGCTCAACATATCAACGACCTCAAAAATGGCAGGGCAGTTCAACACAAAGAATATGTTTTCAATAATCCTAATGTTGTTCCGAAAACCTTGACTTTCAAGTCATCCCCAATCATTGTAGTTGAAGGAATCTTTGTTTTTCATTCACCAGAAGTATCTAATTTGCTTGATTTAAGGGTATTTATTGATGCTCGTGAGCATATAAAAATCAAACGCCGAATTATCAGAGACAACAACGAGCGTGGCTATGATTTAAACGATGTACTTTATCGTTGGGAAAATCATGTAGCTCCGACTTATGAGAAGTACATAGAACCAACAAAATATAGTGCCGACATCATCATCAATAATAATTTGCATTTCGAGAAAGGCTTGGATATTCTCACATCTTTCCTAAAAACAAAACTTTGTTGATTGGTTAGTTTAATAAATAAAATAGGCATATTTTTTGAAAAAATAACCCAAATTTAATCAAAACCTATGATGATAACGGCAAATTAGAAGAAGCCATCGAAACGATTAATGATTATCATAAAACTGGAATTTCTACTAAAGGCGAAAACAAAAACCACTCAGTCAATTACCTATCAATATTATATAATTGAGTTGAGTTAAGCGAAACAAAGTCGGGAGAAAAACTGTTACTTTTGCAATAGTAAATTTTCCTATCAGTCTAAACTTTTCTTATGCAAAATATTCTTTTCTGGTTCAGAAACGACTTACGACTTCACGACAATGAGGCACTCATACAAGCAACCAAAGAAGGGAATGTGATTCCTATCTATATTTTTGATGAACGCCAGTTTATTGACACAAAACTAGGATTTAAGCGAACTGGTGCATTTCGTGCAAAATTTTTAATCGAATCGGTAGAAAATCTTCGTAAGAGTCTACAAAAAATTGGCTCTGACTTAGTTATCAGAATCGGAAAGCCCGAAGAAATTTTGGCAAAAATGGCGGCTGATCTTCAAGTAGCGGCAGTTTATGCCAGTAAAGAAGTTACTCAAGAAGAAACTACCATCGAAGCTAGCCTTTCCAAGAGGCTCAAGCCTCTCAATATCGAAATCGAATTGGTGTGGATTGCCACGTTATATCATGCCCGTGATTTACCTTTTCAAATAAATTTTTTATCAGATATTTTTACTGAATTTAGAAAAAAAGTAGAACGTTCGGCAAAAATACGTCTCACTTTTGACGCACCAAAAAGCCTTCCGAGAATAGATAAAACGATTGAACTAAGTGAGATTCCAACATTAAAAACCCTTGGTTATGAAAACATTAAAACCGATAAACGTTCGGTGTTGGCTTTTCAAGGAGGAGAAACTGCGGCTCAATATCGACTTGATGAATACTTTTGGGATAATGATTTACTAAAAACCTACAAAGAAACTCGCAACGGATTAATCGGAGCAGATTATTCATCAAAATTTTCGGCTTGGTTGAGTTTAGGTTGTGTTTCTCCTCGTACAATTTATGAAGAGGTTAAAAAATATGAAAAAGAAGTAACCTCCAACGACTCAACTTATTGGCTAGTTTTCGAACTAATTTGGCGTGATTATTTCCACTTTATTGCTTTAAAGTTTGGTACTCGTATTTTCAAGCCAAGTGGTGTAAAGAACGACCTAATGAAATCATGGAAACAAGATAAAGTAAATTTCGACAAATGGGTAAAAGGCGAAACTGGCGTGCCATTTATTGATGCCAACATGCGAGAATTACAGCAAACTGGCTTTATGTCGAATCGTGGCCGCCAAAATGTAGCAAGCTTCTTAACCAAAGATTTAGGCATTGATTGGACTTGGGGAGCAGCTTATTTTGAGAGCCAACTCATTGATTATGACGTTTGTAGTAACTGGGGAAATTGGAATTACTTAGCGGGTGTTGGTAACGACCCACGAGAAGACCGCTACTTTAATATTGGCCGCCAAGCTGATATGTATGATAAAGAAGGCCAATACGTAAAACTATGGCTGCCAGAGCTGGTAAACATTCCAACTGAGAAAGTCCATTTTACGGGACTTTTGAGCGAAGAAGAACAGAAAAAATATGGAGTTACTTTAGGTAAGGATTATCCAAAACCTATCGTTAATATTAATAAATGGATAAAATCTTAAAAAACTTTCAGCAATCGACATCAAAAATATCCACTTGCTGACTCTTTTATCCATTTAAAACATTTTGCCACTTGTTTATCATTTTCAAATCATTAAATTTGAATCAAAATTTAACCAATTACAAAAACGAATTAAAGACAATGAACAAAAGCACACTCATCATCGTTGGTATTTTACTCATTTTCGGTATGTACGGATGTAGCTCTTACAACGGTTTGGTAGGAAAAGACCAAGACGTGAAAGGCAAATGGGCAAATGTACAGACACAATATCAACGCCGCTCAGACTTGATTCCGAACTTGGTAAGTACTGTAAAAGGTGCTGCCGATTTTGAAAAAAGTACACTTACTGCAGTTATTCAAGCTCGTGCAAGTGCAACAGCAGTAAATATTAAAGCTGACGAATTAACTCCTGCAAACATTCAGAAGTTTCAGGCTGCTCAAGACCAACTAAGTGGTGCATTAAGTCGTTTGCTCGTTTCGGTTGAAAAATATCCTGACTTGAAAGCCAACCAAAACTTTTTGGAGCTGCAATCTCAACTTGAAGGAACTGAAAACCGCATCGCAGTGGCTCGTAATGATTTTAATACATCAGTACAAGGTTACAATTCATCCGCTTTAGCATTCCCAACAGTGATTTTCGCCAAAATATTTGGTTTTGCTGAAAAGGGATTCTTCCAAGCATCTGATTCGGCACAAGCTGCTCCATCAGTTAAGTTCTAAATTATTAGTGTAAAATAGATTGATAGCGACGCTACGATGTAGCGTCGCTATTCTATCAAATTTCCAAAAATCAATAATGCTATTGTCAGAAACTGAAAAAGAAAAGGTTATAGCTGCTATCAAGCAAGCAGAACTCAATACTTCGGGCGAGGTAAAAGTTCATATTGAAGAACATTGCTCCGAAGTTGACCCGTTTGAGCGAGCAAAGCAGGTATTTCAACATTTGAGCCTTGATACAACTGCTCAGCGAAACGCAGTGCTATTTTATTTGGCACATATCGACCGCAAATTTGCGGTTTTGGGCGATATTGGTATCGACCAAGTAGTTCCATCAAATTTTTGGGAAAGTACTCGTGATACGCTACGTATGTATTTTGCTCAAAACGATTTTAGCGGTGGTTTACAGATGGGAATCAAAGAAGCTGGTATCCAACTGAAAAAATATTTTCCTTATCAAAGCAACGACATTAACGAGATTTCGAACGATATTTCAATCGAACCAATTCCATAAATTTAAAAACTAGATTATCCACTCATTTACTCCAAAAAATCCCTACGCAATCAACATTGACTTTGGCTAAAACAACAAAGCTATTCATTCATAACAAATAAAATCATAACGGTGGTTAACCACTTTACTCTCTCGATGTTTAACAGAATTCTCATATTCCTTTTTCTTTTACAAAGTTTTGCCTTTGCACAAGATATTCCGCAGAAGCCAAATCCACCGAGATTTGTGAATGATTTGGTTGGTGGACTTTTGAGTCAAGGAGAAATCAATCAATTAGAGCAAAAACTAAAAGCGTATTACGATTCAACTTCTACGCAAGTAGCAATCGTAATCGTTAAGAGTGTTCAGCCTTACGATATTAGCGAATACGCCATAAAACTTGGCCGAGATTGGGGTATTGGTCAGAAAGACAAAAACAATGGAGTTGTATTTTTATGGGCTCCTGGTGATCGAAAAATCTTTATCGCCACAGGTTACGGTGCAGAAGGAGGTTTAACAGATGCATACAGCAAACGAATTATCGAAACGGTAGTAAAGCCAAACTTCAAGCAGTTACGCTATTACCAAGGCCTTGATGAGGCAACGAACAGTATTTTTAAATATTTATCGGGCGAATTTGACGCAGAACCTATTGAAGAAGACGATTGGGGCCTTGTCATTTTTTTTATTATTTTCTTCATTATCATAGGATTGATTTTTTTTGGAAGTAAAGGTGGCGGAAATCGTGGCGGTGGATTTGTACCTTATACAACCTACACAGGTTGGGGAAGTTCCTCAGGTGGCTGGTCAAGCGACGGCGGAAGCAGCGGAGGTGGAGGTTTCGACTTCGGAGGAGGTAGCTTCGGAGGAGGTGGTGCTGGCGGAGATTATTAATAAATTTTTGAAAGTTATAAAGCAAAAAAGAGCCTTTCGAAAGAGGCTCTTTTTTTGTTTTAAAACAACTTCTTTCTCAAATTTTTCATTTCCTCACCACAATTCCATCAACTTTAAAACCCTTCTTTTTACCAATAAAGAGTTCTTGCCAGCCTTCAATTTGATAGTTGGTGAGTTGATTTTTATCAAGCGTCATCAAAAGATGCTTTTCTGATTGATATAAATAATTTTCTGTTTGTATCAGGGCTTCTATATGTTTAGCTGATTTATCTTCATCAAAGATAATTTTCAATGACTTTACTGGCAAATTTTCGCCTTCTTTGAGCGTATAAACCGCCATCTGTGGAGTTTCTTCTTTATTGTAGCTTAACTGATATGATTGTTTGTTTAAATCGGCTTGTAGAAAGAGTTCGAGTTCTTTTTGCCAATCAATTTTGTTGGTATTCAAAACCTCTTTCTTTTCTTCTATCACCAAATTTTTGTCCGTAAGTGGCTGATTTTTATTCAATTCTGTAATTTGTTGATTCACAAGACCAGCCAAATCGAAGTATGCTTTTGTAGAATTCTGAGTTTCGGATTCAGCACATCCGACTAATAACAAGCTGATAAATAGCAGTTTACGCATTTCGAATAATGAAAAATGAAGAATGTATAATGATTAAATAATAACAACATTTGTTAGTATTAAAAATACAACATTTTTCGAGGGCTTTGGCGTTCCTGTACCCTCTAAAAAAACTTAACCCCACCGCTATCGAGAGCAGTGGGGTAAGCGTCCATCTATTCAACCCTAACCTATTAAACTATGAAAACTTAATATTCTTCTTGAAAGTTGAGTCTTAACGACCTAACATTTCAATTGCCTCTGGAGCAACTGTCTGTTCTGTGTCTGTTGACTCAACGTTTGATTGGTAATTCCATAAAACTTCGATAACTGAGGCTGTTTTGGTTACTTTCTGCTTCCAAATTTTTGCCTTACTACCACGTACTTTGTTAAGTTTTATCTCGATGTTTTCTACTGCTGTAACAAACGCTTCTTTTTTATCGACACTCAATGTCATGAATTTAGACGGAGAGGCATTATATAAAGTCACAACTTCTGTAAAAATATTCCAATCATTTGTTTTAACTAACTTCTTCGCATTTTTTGTCATAAAATTTGCGAAACTTGCTTCAGCACCTCTAACTAAAATTACTTCGTTTGTAGCTGAATCACGGTCATTTGCTTTTACAATATTTGCAGTAGTCATGAATGACCCGAATACCAATGCAAATATAATTGTTTTTAATGAATTTTTCATTGTTTTGTCTTATTTTCCTTTTGGATAACGATACAAAGGTATGTGAGAAAATAATACAATCCAAATGATGCCTATGACCAACAACCGAATATTGTTCTAAATTTATTTGGATTATTTTGACATTACAGATATATCTAACAAGTATTTAGCACAAAAACAAAATATTATTTGTATTAAAAAAATGCAACTTATATTTTATTCTAAAAACAAGCAATGTGAAAATTCTTTAAAAAGTACAATCATTCGTTGTAAAAATTCATTGTTCGCTCTACACCAATTGTACAAAAATTCAAAATTATTTCGCCAACACGGTCTAATCTATCGACCAGTTGAATCATTTCGTCGTCATTGAAGGCTTTTAGTACATAATCAACCTGCTTACCCGCATGAAAATTATTGCCTATTCCAAACCTTAATCGGTTATAAGCATTTGTACCAAGTTTTTCTTCAATGTTGCGTAAACCGTTTTGCCCACCGTGCGAGCCTTTTGTCTTTAAGCGTAGCTTTCCGAAGGGCAAAGCGAGGTCGTCGCAAATCACCAAAAGGTTTTCTGCAGGAATTTTCAGAGCCTGCAACCAATAATTGATGGCATTGCCACTGAGATTCATATAAGTTGTTGGCTTGATGCAGTAAATCTGCTTTCCTTTATGCTTAAACTCGGCCGTGTAAGCGAGGCGTTCCATCTTAAACGAAAAGCCTTGTTGAGCAGCCAACCTATCGAGAGCCATAAAACCAACATTGTGTCGGGTAAGTGCATATTCTGGACCGATATTGCCAAGTCCAGCTATTAAATATTTCATATTTTTAGGATTTAGGCAGTAGGATTTAGGGAACGTTGCTTTGTTTAAAAATAAAAAAGCATAAAGCGTACAGCATAAAGCATACAGCCAAACAATTATTAAATAAAAATTTTGTGCAAAGTTCTTAATATTTTATGCAAATAGTATATCAAATGCTTAGTTTTACAATTTAAAACAAGAATCAATATCTTTTGCATAGTTGAATCGATAAATCTTTTATCGTTCAGTATTATTTAGGCGTATGAACCGACTCATTCTTAGCAATCCTTTACTTGATATTACAATCAATCGTTTGTGCCAACAATTGATTGAAAACCATGGAGATTTCTCGAATTCAGTGATTTTGGGACTACAACCACGAGGTATCTATTTGGCTGAGCGTATCACCAAAAAGTTAAGAGAAGAAACAAACATTGATATAAAACTAGGGCATTTAGATGCCACTTTCTTTCGTGATGATTTCAGAAGAAGAGATAGCCCACTAAAACCCAATGAAACCAAAGTGCCTTTTGTGATTGAAAACAAAAAGGTGATTTTAATTGATGATGTATTGGCAACTGGCCGAATGGTTCGTGCGGCAATTGATGCTATGCAGGCGTTTGGTCGCCCTGAAAAAGTAGAACTTTTATGCCTAATAAACCGTCGCTACGAAAGAGATTTGCCGATTCAGCCAGATTATACGGGAATGCGTGTAAATACCCTTGATACACAGCGTGTATTGGTAGAATGGAAAGAACAAGGAAATGTAGAAGATAAGATTTGGTTGATTGGTTGATGCTTAGGAATGAAGGTTTTTAAATATCCGACTATTCTGTTGGCAATTTTGGCTTTGCTGATTTTGATTGCTTACTTTGGAGCTTTCAAAAATGGCTTTGTAGAATGGGATAATCAACATTATACAACGAATAATGTTTTGAGACTAAATTCAATAGAAGCGGTCGAATCGTAGCTTTCAACTTCCAATCACTTCTTATTTCACAGTGCGATATCATTATTGTCGTAATGAATCAAACACCATTAAACTCTTTGACTTTAGCTACTAAATAATCAATTTGTGAGGCTGTATGCCACGAACTCAACACGATTCGAGTATTGGGTTTGCCTGTTTTGATTGGATACGCAAAACTGTAAATAAAGATTCCTTTTTGAAACAAGAAATCGTAGAGCTCGTCTTGCAAAGAATAATAAACCGGGTAGTTTTCGATAAAATTAAATAACGACTGACTATCAGATAGTTGCGAAGAAAAACGTTGAATATTAGCTCTCAATTTTTGTTGATTTCTTTCATAAATTTCATCAGTGTACATATAAGCGTATAGATACGCAGGGGCAATCGGTGAGCAGGAAGCAAAAAAAGCAGTGTTTCGGAGCGTATGAATAAAATCTTTATCGGCAAAAACTACTCCGCCCGCAATTCCCATCGCTTTATGCAATGAACTAACAACTACAAGTTTTACATTTTCGTTGACAGTTATTTGCTTAAGAATCCCAGAACCGTTTTCTCCTGTAATTCCTAAACCATGCGAATCATCAATGACGAGTGTAATTGTTTGATTTTGTGGTAGTTGACTCGTCCAGACGAAATGATAAAGGCTTAGTTTGAGGGCATCGCAAGAATTACAAACGATGACTGAGTGTGGAGCATTTTGCTCAAAGATTTCTTGACAAATATTGCTTGCCCAAACCTCAAAACTTATTTTGGGTAAACTTATATTTGGTTCATGGAAATTAGCAGAATGACTACTTGGTGCATAAAAAAACGTTGTATTCTGCGTTTTAAGATATTGTGCCACGACTTGCCCCGCCAACATTCCTGACGAAACTGTCAAGGCTTTTTCTGCCCCAACCCAACGTGCCATTTTTTCTTCGGCTTGGTCGTAAATATCCAATTGTAGATTTCCGTTTCGAGAACTTCCAAACGACATTCCATAGCGGTTCATGCCTTCAATCAATAAGCTTTTGAAGTCTTCATCTTGGTTCATGCCCAAATAGGACGTTCCACTATAAAAATCGTATTCCTTTCCTTCAAGTAAGATTTTATTTGATGGTAATTGGCTGATTATGAATTCGTTTGGCATTTTTTATTTTGATGAAGTTTAATGAGCGTGAAATTAGTACATTTCGAGGATAAATCTAAAGAATGATAAATCAAGTATAATGAATCCTTTTGTTAAATTGGGTTTGCCATACTTATTCTTTGAATGAATTATTTTTCACTCCCTTTCGTTGAAAAATTAAGAATTATTCAAAAAAGCACTGCATAAATGACTCAAAAAGAGAAACTTCTACTATTTATATTGGCTTGTATCAATTTTACGCACATCATAGATTTTATGATAATGATGCCTTTAGGGCCACAATTGATGAAAATTTTTGATATTTCACCCCGACAATTTGGCTTTGTTGTATCTGCTTATGGATTGAGTGCCGGAATATCTGGTTTTCTATCAGCATTTTTTGTTGACAATTACGACCGAAAAAAAGTCGTTCTTTTCGCCTACATGGGTTTTGTTATTGGTACGCTCGCCTGTGGTATCGCACCAACTTACGAAATCTTGATATTGGCAAGAGTAGTGGCGGGTGTATTTGGTGGTTTGATTGGAGCTCAAGTGCTTTCAATTGTAGCTGATACTTTTGAGTACGAACGTCGTGCAACAGCAATGGGTTTTATTACGACAGCTTTTTCATTGGCTTCGGTGGTTGGTATTCCTGCAGGGCTTTTTTTGGCAAGTAAATTTGGTTGGCATACGCCATTTTTGGTCGTTGGTGGACTTGGAATTGCTGTTATTTTTCTGATTTACCACTACATTCCGAGACTCGACAAACACCTTAAAAACCGTCAACTTAAAGAAAGTCCTTTTGCTGTAATCACTGATATTACTCGAAACCCGAACCAACTTCGTGCATTGAGTCTCTCTACAATCATTATGTTGGGGCATTTTAGCATCATTCCGTATATTTCGCCGACTTTGGTTGCCAATGTCGGATTTAGTCAAGATAATATCTTTTTGATTTATTTTGTGGGCGGACTACTCACGATTTTCTCAGCACCGATGGTCGGGAAATTGGCCGACCGCAAGGGGAAATACCCTGTTTTTGTAATTTTTGCCCTACTTTCTATGATTCCGATTTTCTTAATAACTAATATGTTTTCAGGGGCTTTGTGGGGAGTTTTAGTAATTTCTGGAATATTCTTTGTGTTTTCAAACGGTCGTTTAATTCCTACCCAGGCAATCGTATCGAACGTGGTAAGTTCACGACAAAGAGGTAGTTTTATGGCCATTAATTCATCAGTTCAGCTATTCGCTCAGGCAATTGCGACAAATATTGGCGGATTTATCATTCATAAAACGCCATCAGGTTATATTGAAAACTATCCGTATGTAGGATATTTTGCCATAATGATGATATTTATGAGTATTTTTATTGCCAAAACTGTCAAACCAATCGCACAATGAAAAAACTTATTTTAGTACTCGTTGCATTTCTTCCTCTAACAATTTTTGCCCAAGATTTTAAAGCCGAAATAGAAAAACATCGAGAAGAATATAAGGCAGATTTCCTTAAAAACTCTAATTCGCCACTCAAAAAAGAAGATTTTGCGTATTTACGTTTCCATGACCCCAATGAGAAATTTAAGGTTATGTGCGACTTTGTGCCTGCAAAACGACGGAACGCCACCCGAGAAAAGCCACTCAAAATACCAACTTCATCGGGGCAAACGGCTACCTATACAAAATTTGGAGATCTACGATTTGAAATTGATGGAAAACCTTATAAACTCACTGTTTATCAATCGCTTAAACTGAGAAACTTGCCACAGTACCGAGATTATTTGTTTATTCCTTTCAAAGATTTGACTAACGGAAAAGAAAGCTATGGCGGTGGGCGTTATCTTGATTTAAGAATGAAAGAAATCGAAGGCGATAAGATTTATTTAGATTTCAATAAAGCCTATAACCCTTACTGTGCTTTCAGTGCAGGTTACAGTTGCCCAATTCCACCCAAAGAAAATCATTTGAAAATTGCGATTGAGGCGGGAGAGAAGAATTTTGTGAGAGAGCATTGAAAGTTGGCATTTTTCAGTGAACAGTTTACTATTTTGCAGACTGCATACTGAAAACTGCCAACTGTTTATATCTTCTTGGCAGGATTTCCAAAAACAGTTGTGCCATCTACAACGTTTTCGACAACAACTGAACCCGCCCCAACACGGGCATTTTTGCCGATTGTTACGCCTGAAATAATTACTGCTCCTGAGCCAATAAAAGCTCCTTCTTCAACGATTGCTTCGCTGTTGATGATTGCACCCGCTCCGATTTGCACGTAATCTCCTACGCTTGCGTTGATATCAACCACCACCGAGGCATTGATTATACAATGACTACCAACTGTTGCATAAGGATTGACAATTGCACGAGCAGCAACCAAATTTCCGTGGCCAATAAAGGCATCAGCCGAGACAACTGCCGTATTATGCACCGCATTGATAGGCATTGTTTTTCGGCGATTATTGAGCATTTCGATGAGTTTTTTACGCTCTTTATTATTTTCGAGGGCTACGAAAGCTTCGGTTTTTGGGCCAATTAGCTTCAAGAAACCATCGTCGTCGGTTTCGCCCAAAACCATCACATCACCGATTTCGGTATTGTGTATTTTTTTATCATCATCCAAAAAGCCATATACGACTACATTATTTCTATTGAAAATATCTAAGGCTATTTTTCCGAGATTACCCGCACCAAAAATCAAAACTGGATTTTCCATTCTTAAATTTAATTTGTTCTATAAAATTTACCTTGTTACGTTTGAAACTCGACAACATTAATTGTTTTGAGTTTCATATTGAAAAATAGCTAACAAAATCAGCCACCACTTACTGGAGGAATCAATACAATTTCATCATTTTCTTTCAAAATGGCTGTATCTTCGGCATATTCAGAGTTGATGGCCACTCGCAACGACTTTAGGCTTGCAAAAGTAGGGAAATTTGTTGAAAGATGTTGTTTTAAGTCGGCTATGGTGGCGGCATTTTCGAGCGAAGTTGTGTATTCAAACTGTCCGATGATGTCACGGGTGATGCCAAAACATAAGATTTTTATTTTCATATTTCTATTTGCAGGTAAACTCATAACCACTATTTGGCAAAATAGGTTTATTAGTATAAAATTTTTGCAAGCTACTTGATATTTTTTCTTGTAAAATCAAAAATGACTTATCTTGCAACTAAAACTAAATATGAGTAAAACAACGATTTTGATTTAATGATAACATTCGACGAAGTAAACATTCAAAAAGGCGACCGGACGGTTTTAGAAAATATTAATTGGCAAGCCAAAACTGACGAAAATTGGGCGATTATTGGTGGAAATGGCTCAGGAAAAAGTACTTTTTTGGAAGCTATTGCAGGAAAGATTTTTCCGACAAAAGGCCGAATCACGAAACCAAACTATGATGAAATTGCTTTTGTAGCTAAAGATTATAGTTTTAATCGAATCGTGAAGGCAGCTACTCAATACTATCAACAGCGTTTCAATTCGCAGGATGCTGAGATTTCGCCAACGGTGCGAGAAATTCTGCAAAATCAAATCAAGCCTATCGGTACGGTAGATGAAAAATCAGTTGATTTACCACCTTTACCTTATTCTGAAGATGAATTGATTAAAAGTGCTAATTTGCTTAAAATCAGTCATTTACTCGAACGAAAAATAGTAACTTTATCAAATGGAGAAACTCGCCGCACGCTCATAACGCTTTCGTTGTTACGTAAACCAAAAGTACTTTTGCTCGATAATCCGTTTGTTGGACTCGACATTGATAGCCGTGCAACTTTGCATCAAGTACTAAACCAAGTGGCGGCATCGGGTATTCAAATTGTCATCGTTACAACTCCCAAAGAAATTCCTTCGTGCATCACGAATATTATTCAACTTCAAAACGGTCAAATAAAAAGTACTTCCACTCAAACTTCTGATTTTCAAACATTTATCCAAAATTCGGGTATAAAAATAGCTGCGGATATTTTGCAAATAGTCAAGCAAATTCCATCAAAAAATGATTTCAGTTATGCCTTAAATATGCGAAACGTAACGGTGACTTATAAGGGCGTAAATGTGCTTGAAAATGTAAATTGGCAAGTAAAACGTGGCGAAAAATGGGCTTTGATGGGGCCGAACGGTTCGGGAAAAAGCACAATATTGAGCTTAATTACGGGTGATAATCCACAAGGATATCAGAATGATTATGATTTGTTTGACCGCAAACGTGGTAGTGGCGAAAGTATTTGGGACATTAAGCACCGAATCGGCTTTGTTTCTCCCGAATTGCACTTATATTTTACTCGCCAAACTGAGGTTTGGAAGGCAGTAGCATCGGGGCTTTTCGATTCGGCAGGACTATTTAAAAAATTGACCGATGAAGAACGTGCGATAACAGACAATTACCTTAATCTTTTAAATATCAGTCATTTAACCGAACGAAAAATTTATCAACTTTCTACAGGTGAGCAACGACAAGTGTTTTTGGCAAGAGCATTAGTGAAAAATCCACCGTTACTTTTGCTTGACGAACCATGCCAAGGACTCGACTACGAACACGTAATTTATTTCAGAGATTTGGTCAATGATTTGGTGCTTGAACTCAATAAAACACTTATTTATGTGACCCACTATGAAGAGGAAATACCTGCCTGTGTCGATAAACGCCTAAGCCTTAACAAAGGAAAAGTTATACATAATTGATTCTGTTATGTGCGAACCTAAAACACTAATTTGCAACGGTTTACAGTTTTTTTTCGTCTAAATCTTTACTTTTTATAATTTTTTATGAAATTTGCAATATTTTTCTTCCAAAATAAACCATCAATTATATGAAGAGCACCTTGGCGAGTCTTTTTTGGATGACCTTATTTTTGTTTAAATCAGGTTTAGCGGAAGCTCAGTGCCCAACGCAAGGCTTACCAACAACTACTAATAAAGGAAAATTCGAATTGGATTTTAAGGGAACTAAATATACGGTTGATGGTATTGCAAATGATAAAATAAAGGTTTGTACAAATAGTAGTTTTACCGTAACGGACAAAAGTGGCCGCACAGGCATTTATTTCTATTTTAATACCACTCGCACGGCTTTTCCTGTCCCGCCCTCCAATTATGCTTTGAACAATAGTGCGACAATAAATACACCTGCTACCCCTGGACAATATATCCTTATCCAAGTTAGTTACAGCACTACTACTCGTATGATAAATGCTTATGTTTGCCAGACAATTGAGGTAGTTGCACCAACGGTTAATCCAAAATTTACAGTAACTACTTGTGCAACGGCTCAAGCACAAATCAATATTCCGACCGACCCGAACAATAATTTTGATTCATATACAATCAATTGGGGCGATAACACCGCAGTCGAAACTTTCACTAAATCACAGATTCCGCTTGTGGCAAGAAAACATACATATGCTAATAATAATGCCCGAACTGTAACAGTAAGAGGAATAAAAGCAGGTGTATTTTGCGACGGAGTAACTACCCAAGTAATTACACCCAATGGTCGAAGTATTTCGCCCACCTTGTTTAGTCTGACAGTTCAAGACAATGATACGATTCAAGTTCGGTATATTGGTGGCAATTATTCTTTCGATTTTTATCAGAAATGGGGTGCTGATAATTTCAGAATAGTAAAAAATATTAATTCTTCAACTCCTGCACTCAATACAGTAAAAATTGCGGTAAAAGATGCAAATAAAGAGCAATATTGCTATAAAGTAGGAATTACGGATGCTTGTTTACGTACAACGTTTTCAGACTCAAGTTGCTCGATTCCGTTGCAAGTGACAGCTTTAGATAAAAAGAATTTTTTGAAATGGAAAACACTAACTTATCCAAGATTTACTTCGTATCGAATTGCAAAAAACACAACAGCCAACTTTAAAACAATTACTAAAGGTACTACTGATACACTAACCGACCGCCCAACTGTTTGTGGTACAACTTATACTTATCAAGTAATCGGAACTACGGGAACAATTCAAACCCTTTCACGAGTTATTTCGATTACGGGCGTCGATAGCACAAAACCACCAACAATCACCAATATTTTAACATCGGTTGAAAAAGAACGAGTGGCGATTACGGCCACACTTCCAACGGGACAAAGACTAAAAAGCTATACTTTCTATCGTTGGAAAAATAATAAACTCGAATCTTTCAATGCAGGCGGCAATGGGAATAGGGTTGTCGATGATAAATCAAGCCCAAATACTCAGCGAGAATGTTATAAAGTAGCGTACGAAAATAGCTGTGGTATTATGTCTGATACTTCATCAGCTTTTTGTCCATCGTATTTGACTTTGGAAGGTGTAGGCATAAAATGGACTGAATATCAGAAGTTCCCATTGGGTCTTAACTCCTATTTTGTTGAAAAATTAGATGATTTAGGAACCGTTTTGACAACCACAAAAGTTGATAAAAATCTAAAATTTAACCCAGACCCTGCAAGTATCGACCCAACTAACCCAATTATAAAATTTAGAGTGAGGGCAGTTTCGACCAATAACCTGATAAGTTATTCAAACGATGTGCTTTATGCTCAAAAGTTATTGATGTTTATGCCCGATGCTTTTTCACCAAATGACGATAAAATCAATGATATTTTTGAAATTAAAGCCATTTTCGTTAAAGATTTCAAGATGCGAATTTATAATCGAGCCGGAAACGTTATGTTTGAAACTGAAGACTATAAAACAACTTGGGACGGCACTTATGAAGGAAGTACCGTCCCGATTGGACAATATTTTTACGAAATCATCGCCAATGATTTTAAAGGAGAAACCACCAAAAAGGCTGGTAAAATTGAGGTTTTACATTGAAAACTACTTTAACTTATACCATTCAACACCCTTCAACGCTGCTCGACGATTAACGGTTTCTGACGCTGGATAGTTTTTAGCCAAATAGTCAAGAATTACAGGTTCGGCATCGCCCAATGCCCAAAGTTTTTGTTTTTGCTGCATCCATCTTATTTTTTCGAGCCAACCCGCACGGTCGGTGTGGAATTGAGTAATCAGCTTACTCGAATGGCAGCCTGTACAATGAGCGGTCACGAGGTCGAGGCCTTTATCTATATTTAAGCCTGTTGCTTTATCAATTTTTACAGTAGAGTCAATAACTACTATATTCAAGGACTTTTTACTACTTAAATTTTCCTGCTTCAAGCCCGCACTTATCAATATTGCGGCACTGAAAACGATAAAAGATATTTTATGTAAGTTTTTCATAGTTTTACCCAATTTTTACCGCAATTCGGTGACAAGAATTATTCAAATACCCACCCGGATTCCACGCCGGAATAATCATTGGTTGCCCAATTCCATTCGCATCAGTTGCTTTTGCCCAAATCTCATAATAACCTTTTTTGGGGAAATTTACTTTTGTTGACCAATGTTGCCAAGCCAAACGATTTTTCGGTTTACGTAAATCGCATTTTTGCCAAGTTGCCCCAAAATCAATAGAAATTTCCATATTTTTAACTTCAAAATCTCCTGCCCAAGCGTGTCCACGTAAATCGAGCGTACGGCCTTCTTCGAGCATTGCCCCCGATTTTGGATAGGTAATTACAGATTTCACTGGCATTGACTCTATGATTTTCAAGTCAGCATCGGCAATTTTTCCACCTGCTTCAATCGGGTAAGCGGGTACTCGGTAACTATGACCGCTCATTTTTTCGCCATCATGCACTTTATTTCGGATAGAAATTCGGTTCAACCACTTTCCCGAAACTGATGCTGGCCAACCGCCAACTACCAATCTAAGTGGAAAACCATGCATCACGGGAATATCCTTCCCGTTCATTGCCCAAGCCAAAAGCGTTTCGTCTTCAAGGGCTTTTTTCATTGGCACACCTCTCGAAATTGGCGATTTTGAGGCATCCCCACTCAAATGTATATCTTTTCCATAATACCCAATATATATAGCGTCAGGAGTTATACCTACACTTTCAAGAACATCGCGTAGCCTTACTCCTGTCCATTCCGCACAACTTACGGCTCCATCTTGCCACTGATTCCCCGATGTTTGAGGGCTAAAACCGTAGCGGCCATTTCCTGCACATTCGAGTGTAAGTTGGTAAGTGTGGGTTTTAAACTTTGTCTTTAAATCATTCAAAGTGAACACTTTACTAGTTTTTGCCGACTCTCCATCAATCACTAATTCCCATTTTGTGGCATCTATATTTTCGGGCAAATTACCATTATTGCGTACAAACATTTTATCGGCGGGAGTAATTTCATCATCGAGTAAATGCGGAGGAGTCTCGACATTCCAAGGACGGTCATTGAGCAACATTAATTCTTTATTTTTTCCTTCAGGAAGGTCAATAAAGGCTTTTTCGCCTAAAATTTCTACTTTTTTTGGTAGATTTTTAGCAAAAACAACATCACTACCAAGTACCGTTGCGAGACCTGTAATACTTTTTTGAATAAATAAACGTCTGTTATTAGTTGATTCCATAATGGATTAAGATTGAAAATGATGAATCACATTATACAAAGATAATAGACAAACGACAATCCAAAGCCTAACGGCTTGAAAAACTACTTTATACTCGTTAGGAATAGGATTGAGAATTTCGGACATGAAAATTTAGAGTAAG
>JAFEIL010000382.1 GCA_017495105.1 Emticicia sp.
TCTTAGCAATTATTCACGTAAAGCGTTGAAAGTCAATAAGTGCTTGTTTGAGTTTTTGCCAAGCCATTTTTTGGACATTCTTTCAAGCATAGAAACGTAAAGTTGCCATAAAAATTAGCCAATAATATTGATGTTTTAGACATGTTTTGCTTGATTTAATAAATAAAAACCTCAAATATGAATGAGCCATACTTGAGGTTTTGAAAAAGTATAATTAACCTTAATTTGTGGTTTTGGGTACCAAAAATTTATTAACTTCTAACCAATAAGCAAACGAATCAAACCATTTATTACTGGTACGGTTTGGATTGCCAAGTCCAAAACCATGCCCTCCATTTTGATACAAATGAAATTCTACAGGCACTTTGGCTTTGTGCCAAGATTCAATCACGCCAAATTGACCTCTAAATAGGCCATCATCTGAAGCAATCGCACAAAACATGGGTGGAGCATTTTTGGGTACTTCAACAGGACCCATTCCACCATAAATAGGTCCAATAAATGCAAGCTTCATAGTTTTTGAGTGTAGTGTTGCATGCATAGTAAGGCCAGCCCCTGCTGAAAATCCTATCATTCCTATTCTATCGGTATCTACCCCCCACTCCTTTGCATTTTTTATAATCATGGCATAGGCAGCTTCAGCATCGGCTAATTGATTATCCAAATTGCGGGCTGGTGGTGGGGTTGCACCTGTTGCCGCTGTCGCTGGTGCAGGAGTACGTGGTCGGTTCATCCATGCAGTGAAATCTTCCAATTTATCAGGAGTTGGATTCAACCGATATTTAAGTACAAAGGCAGCTATACCTTTTTTATTGAGGGCTTCAGCCACTTCCCAACCTTCGTTACCCATTGATAACCAGCTAAAACCACCGCCTGGTGCTACTATTACAGCGGCACCATTTGCCATTCCTTTTTTAGGTATAAATGGCGTTAATGTAGCCTTAATTATATTACGAGCCATTGGGTCACCCCATTGTTTAAACCACGTTTCTGTGGCAGGCTGATTTTCTACCCCACCAGTATTTAAAGGTATAGCGTTAGGCTCTTTTGGTGTTTCTAAAGGATAAATAGTGCCATCTTGGGCATAGATTAGGGATGCATTCAGTAATAAACAGAAAAGTACCGAAATTTTAGACAGTTTTTTGATTTTCAATTGCATTTTTTGATTGATTTATATTTGATATTTTAACCTACTTCACGCGTTTCAATTTCATTTCGCCTCTTTCGTTTTTTGTAACAATTTCGTCATTACTGATAAGTTCGCCAGTGTTGCTAATCGTCATATCATTAAACGAAATACTGTAAGAAAATTTCTTTCCTTCTACTTTGCCGTTTTCAATTTTGGTTTCACCAAATTGTGTTTTCCAAGTACCTGTAAGCTTATCTCCTTCCACTTTAAAGGTGTATTCGATTTCAAATGTACCGTTTGGAGTTTCACGAGAACCTTTCCAATTGCCATCAATTGGGTTTGTTTGAGCAAATACTGCCATGCCGCAAAGCATAAAGAACAATAGGCATAGTTTTTTCATTGTTTTTTTAAAATTGAGGTTGATTCATTACTAATTTAATTTTATTAATTTTTCAAACCAACTACCTTAAAATATGCAGGTTTTGGTTGATTGTTTCTGTCGAAAAGTAAAGGGTAATTCGTTCGTCCACGTACGGGCCAGTTGTTTAGCCAACTATCACCGTCATTTACACCCCAAAAAGTTACTCTTGTAACTTTGTCTTTATGTTTCAAGAATAACTTAAATAAGGCTTCATAGTCATCAGCTAATTGTTTTTGAACATTATCAGGAAGTCCATTTGTATATGGGTTTATTTCGGGGCTATTGGCCATTCGTTGGTTTACATCAGCACCTTGAAAGTTTCTTTCTAAAACCTCAATATCTAGCTCCGTAAACATAACTTTTAAGCCCAAGGCCGAATATTCAAGAATACTCTCTTCAATATCCTTCAATGGAATTTTGCCTACGTGCCAGTGTCCTTGGATACCTACACCATCAATTCTTGCTCCTGATTCTTGAATTTTCTTGATTAATTTGATACATCCTGCACGTTTGGCTGGCTTTTCATTGTTATAATCATTGTAATATAATTCAGTTTTTGGAGAAGCCTCTTGTGCCAAACGGAAGGCATCGGCCAAATATCCTTCGCCTAAATGTTTTAAGAAAACTGAGTTTCGGAGTGTTCCGTCTTCATTAAGTGCTTCGTTTACTACATCCCACGAGAAAACTTTACCTTTGTAGCGTCCCGCAACTGTTTTGATGTGGTCAGTGAAGAATGTACGAATAGAATCACTGCTCTTAATGCCTCTGATAAAGTTTGGAAGCTGACTATGCCAAATCAAGGTATGACCATTTATTTTGATGTTATTTTTTTCACCATATTCTACCAGCTTATCGGCCATCGTGAAATTATACGTATCCCATTTTGGATGAATTAATGCCGATTTCATAATATTTTCGGGTGTGACGGCATTGAATTGCTTTTTGATTAAGTCATTTACAACCGCATTTTTTTCATCGATTTGAGAGTTGTTAAGAGCCGTACCAATCAAAAAATCTTTTTTGAAGGTATCTTTTAAGGATTTTGGATTATCGCTCGTCGGTTGAAATGTGAAATTTGAGAATAAAATTACTCCTAAAACTAACGTAAGAATTAAAATGTGTTTCATCGGGTTTACTAGTTATTTGGCAATTTAAAAATGGAATATTCGAGTTTTTCAAGAAAGAATCTAACGTTTTTAAGATACAAACGTTAGAATTATGTATGAAACAAAACTGAAATTTATTAATCTATTCTATTATTTTTAAAAGATATGCTTCGTTTGATTTATTTTTTTGGTATCTAAATTATTTTCGCTCATTTATAAAAACATTAAACTTATGTGAAAAATACAATTTTTAACACAGAATCTTCAAATGAGAAATTTATGAATATTTGAATTTATAAGCGAATGTAAGTGTAGAAATTTAAAATGCAAATTAAAAGTGTCGTATTGACACATAAATTACAATAAAAACAATCGGTTAGCTTTGCGATAGGTATTTTATTAATAAAGACGCTTAATTTTCAGGGTTTATTCGGGATTTTCAAAGACTATTTTTTTATTAATAAATTCAAAAATGTAGATTAAATATTTTTAAAATATAAGAATAGTACAATAATTTCTATTTAACAGCAAATTTTTTAGCGGGCTGGATTTACTATTCTGAAATAGGACTTAATTTCCATCGGTTAATTTATAACTCTATTAGCCGTGGCTTCTAAAACCGGGATATTGCTAAAACGGCCCTTCTTAAACTTTAAAAATACCCCAATTGTGCCATCGTGCCAAATACTTTTCCATGGAATCCCGTAATGTTTAAATCCGAGTTTTTCAAGCGTTTTCATCATTGGGTTATGTGCAAATAACTCGGTTGTGGCTAAAATATTTTCCTCTAATCTGTTTACAAGTAATAAACGTGCAATAGCGGTTGAGATTCCGAGTCCTCTAAAAGTTTCACTCACAAAAAAATAACCTATTTCAAATGCAAAAACTTCTTTGAGAGATAATAATCCAGCTTTCTCAAAAGCAAGACTTTCATTGGGTTTTAATGCCCCTATTCCAATTAATTCATCATTAACAAAGCACATAACAATTCTGCAACAAGACCGAACTTTGTCGATACTTGGTATAGTGACTTTCCCTTGTTTGGTTAAATGTTGAATAAAAACAAGAGCAATCTCATCTGTGATATTGCTCTTTTCTACTACTCGATACACAAGACTGTTTATTTCCATTTATTTTAAATCACAAATTAAAAACAAGTTAGGTATAAATATTATAT
>JAFEIL010000192.1 GCA_017495105.1 Emticicia sp.
TCCCTGAAAGTCACCCTTGTTTTTTAAAAGGAGCGTTTGTATGAAGAAGAGCATTGTGAATTTGAATCTGCGCAACTCCCTGGCCCTGCTGGGTGCCTTGTCGATGACGGCCTTGGCCGCAGCTCAGACCTGTACGCCAAAAGTTGCCGCATCGGATCTGGTCAAGCCAGGCACCTTGGTGATGTCCACCAACCCGACACTGCCACCCATGCAGTTTGTCGACAGTAGCGGCGTACTCAAGGGCATGCGAATCACTTTGGGCGACGAAATCGCCAAGCGCCTATGCCTAAAGTCCGAATACATCAAGATCGAATTCTCAGCTATGGTGCCCGGCTTGCAAGCTGGACGCTGGGACATGATCAACACTGGGATTTTCTGGACTGAAGAGCGCGCCAAACTCATGCAGATGATCCAGTATGAAGCGCAGGCGATTAGCATTTCGGTGGGTAAGGGCAATCCCCTGAAAATCACAAAGCCCGAGGATCTCGCTGGCCGCACATTGGGTGTCGAGCTTGGCGGCTTTGAAGAGCGAAAGATCAAGGAATTGGATCAAGCAATGACGGCCAAGGGCCTCAAGCCCATGAACATTCGCACATTTGACAACTTCGCCACGGCCTTTCAGGCCCTGAGAGCTGGGCAGACCGAAGCTACAGTAACCATTGACTCTACAGGCGCCGAATACGCAAAGAGGGGTGAATTTGACCGCGCCCTGAGCGGTCTGTTCCCCACACCTGTAGCAATTGCATTCAAAAACCCAAATTTGGCCAACGCCGTGGTGGGAGTTTTTAATGATATGCAAAAAGACGGTAGTTACGCCAAGCTCATGGCCGATTACGGCTTACTGGCTAACAAGGACCCTATCAAGATCAACGGCCCTACAAAGTAAAAAAGTCGGCGCAGGTCATCACCAGATTGCCTGCGCCTGATTTGTATGAAAGTATAAGGAGCAGTCATGAAGGCTTGGGATTGGAGTGGATTCTTTGAATATTTAGTGAATCCCTACCTTCTAGAGGGGGCTATTGTCACCCTAGGTTTGACAGTAGCTGCCATCGTTGGTGGTTTGGTTGTGGGTTGCTTGCTTTCATTGCTGCGTTTATCAAATTACAAGTGGCTTGTGCTGATCGCCAAAGGCTATATCTGGGTATTTCGGGGGACGCCACTTCTCGTTCAGCTGATTATCATTTACACCGGCCTGCCGCAACTGGGTATCAAGTTCACGGTGATGGAATCAGCCCTTTTGGGCTTGGTGCTCAATGAGGCTGCCTATCTTGCAGAAATCATTCGTGGTGGTATCTTGGGTGTTTCCTCAGGGCAAAGTAGCGCAGCACGGGCGCTTGGTTTAAATTCAATTCAAACCATGATGTATGTGGTTTTGCCTCAAGCCATTCGAATTATCATCCCAGCCTTGGGCAACAGTGTTAATGGTCTGCTCAAGACAACTTCGGTGACATCAGTGATCTCCATGGAGGAGTTGTTGCGCAAGACGCAGATCCTGATCCAAGAAAAATTCTTGGTTTTGGAGTTGTTCGCCGTGGCAGCGATTTACTACCTGATACTCACTTCGCTCTGGGACGTCGTTCAGCGCCGTATTGAAGCACGATATGGACGAGCTTACAAATCGATTTCGATTTCAGAAGGACATTGAAGCGTGGGATTGGCAATGCATACTATTGATCTGACCTCGGTGCCCGCAATTGCGGGTAATTTTCCCGCACGGCTCGATGCCAGCACCAATCTGGCTATTCAAGCTTATACGCATCTGCGATATCTCATCTTAGGTCGGCACATTCTGGGCGGTACGGGTTTGTCGGAAGCCCGTCTAGCTTTGGAGCTTAATGTCTCCCGCACTCCTATGCGCGAGGCCCTTGTCCGATTGGCGGGTGAAGGCCTTCTAGAGAAAACACCAGAAGGTATTTACCGCGTCCGCACCGTTTCCATACGCGAATTCTTCGAATGCATGGAGGTGAGAGAACTGCTGGAGTGCCACGCTATTGAACGGGCGATTGCAATGGCCCGGGACTTGGATTTGCAAACGCTGCATGCCGAGTTGTTGGCGCTACCGACCGCTGAGCAGGACGACTTGGCACACTGGCAGTTTGACAACCGCTTTCATTCTTTTTTTGCTACTGCTGCGGGAAATCAGGCCCTTGCCCGTGCTATTCAACGCGAACGAGTTGTGGCGCGTTTGTTTCGTATTTCATCCCCATTTCATCGTCAGGCTGAAATCGATGAAGAGCACATCGAGATCATGAACGCGGTTGTTCGTCGCGACATTAAATCAGCCCAATTTGCCATGCGCCGACATTTGCAAAACTTGCAAAAAGATGCCCGTAGCGAGATCGAAAGTGAGGCCTACATGAGCCCTAGCAACAGGGGGTTGGTATGACCGGGTTCGATACTCTTATTCGAAATGGTACGGTCGTTACGGCCTCAGACACCTTCGATGCCGATATTGGCATCACCGACGGCAAGATTCAGGCGATTGGGCGAAACTTGCCAGCCGGTAAAAAAATCATTGATGCCACGGGCCACCTGGTCATACCGGGCGGTGTCGATGGCCATTGTCATTTGGACCAGCCTACTGGCGACGGCTCGGTTTGTGCTGATGACTTTTACACTGGCACGGTGGCCGCAGCTTACGGCGGCACCACCACCGTCATTCCCTTTGCCTGTCAGTTCAAGGGGATGCCTATGCAAGCGGCCGTGGATGATTACCACCGTCGCGCGCACGGCAAAGCGGTTATAGACTACGCTTTTCATTTGATTGTCAGTGACCCGACTGAGGCGCTGCTCAAGGAGGACTTGCCAAGATTGATTAACGAGGGCTACACCTCGTTCAAGATCTACATGACCTACGATGACATGAAGCTAAACGATAAACAGATCGTTCAGCTGCTGGCACTGGCTCGAACTCACGGCGCGATGGCGATGATTCACGCCGAAAACGCAGACCTTATCAGCTGGCTCACCGACACCTTGGTAGAGCAGGGTAAAACAGAGCCGCGCTTTCACGCCACAGCCCGGCCCATGCTTGTTGAGCGTGAAGCTACGCACCGGGCGATCACTATCGCTGAGCTGGCTGACGTGCCGATCTTGATCGTGCATGTGTCCGGCCGCGAGGCCGTTGAGCAGATTCATTGGGCGCAGGGCCGTGGTATGCGTATCTACGCTGAAACTTGCCCGCAATACGTGACACTGACGCAAGACGATTTGGCCCGTCCAGGCTTTGAGGGAGCCAAATGCATTTGCAGCCCGCCCCCGCGAAACAAGGAAAACCAAGCTGTTATCTGGGATGGACTGGCCAGCGGCCTGTTCCATATTTTTTCTTCAGATCACGCACCA
The DNA here is from genome assembly GCA_017495105.1 of Emticicia sp. GTDB lineage: Bacteria > Bacteroidota > Bacteroidia > Cytophagales > Spirosomataceae > Emticicia. The sequence continues at coordinate 3,343 of JAFEIL010000192.1, forward strand.
TTTCGCTATAAGTCTGAGACGGGGAAAATGCTGCACGGTGAGTCCACGCCCTTTAATTGGATCCCCAATGGAGTGCCTGGCATCGAGACGCGCCTTCCCATCTTGTTCTCAGAAGGCGTTAAGAAGGGCCGCATTAGCTTGAACAGGTTCGTTGAACTCGTGGCCACCAATCCAGCCAAGATGTATGGACTTTATCCGCGCAAAGGTACGCTAGCGATTGGCAGCGATGCAGACATCGTGATTTTTGACCCTAACGCCAAGCGAATCATTCGCAGCCAAGATCTCCACCACAACGTCGACTACACGCCTTACGAAGGACTGGAAATTGAAGGCTGGCCGTTAACTGTGTTGTCCCGCGGCGAGGTTGTGATCGAAAAGGAAAAGCTTCTGGTTGCCCCGGGACGCGGCGAGTTTTTAGTTTGTAACAAGCCCGACATGGCGCGACCCAAAGTCGCTTGATTGCTTTTCAGTGCATGTAGACCTTGATAT
>JAFEIL010000261.1 GCA_017495105.1 Emticicia sp.
GTATGGTATATGTATGTTTTCTACTTAGGTTTTTACAAAATAACTTATCTACACGCTCTATACTTGTTCTTCTATCAAATATTCGTCTTTCTTAAAATTTTGCTTCACGAAAAGTTCGCCGATAAAACCTGCCAAAAATAGCTGTGAACCTATGATAATAGCAATCAACGCCAAAAAGAAAAGCGGATTTTCGGTTACATTTCGATAACGAAGACCTTGATTGATATTGTATAGTTTTTCAAAAAGTAAATAAATGGCCATCAAGCTACCAATCAGAAATGACAGTACGCCCATAGTACCAAAAAAGTGCATCGGACGGCGACCAAATTTATTAACAAAAGCAACTGTGAGTAAATCTAGAAAGCCAAAAATGAAGCGTTCGAGGCCAAATTTGGTGGTTCCATATTTACGAGCTTGGTGTTGCACTACTTTTTCACCGATTTTCTTGAATCCATTCCATTTAGCAATAATTGGAATATTACGGTGCATTTCGCCATAAATCGTGATACTTTTCACAACTCTTGATTTATAGGCTTTTAAGCCACAATTAAAATCATGTAGGTTCACACCCGACACCCAACGGGAAATACCATTAAAGAGTTTGGTTGGAAGCGTCTTTGTGATTGGGTCATAACGTTTCTTTTTCCAGCCCGAAACCAAATCATAACCGTCTTCTTTAATCATTCGATAAAGTTCAGGAATTTCGTCAGGGCTATCTTGCAAATCGGCATCCATCGTAATCACTACATCGCCTTTTGTATTTATGAAAGCGGTTTGTAAGGCAGCCGTTTTGCCGTAATTTCTCGTAAATTTATAGCCTTTAACAGCATGATTACCAAGAGATAACTGTTTAATTACGTCCCAAGATTCATCACTACTGCCATCGTCAACAAACAATATTTCATAAGAAAAATTATGCTTGACCATTACTCTAACAATCCAATCATGGAGTTCGGGCAATGATTCGGCTTCGTTATAAAGTGGTACAACGATTGATATTTGCAACTGTTGGTTCATATTAGGAAACGCCACTATCATAGGAAAGGGCTAAAAAATCAAATAATAATCTTTTAATAAATCTCGAAACTCATTTGAGTAGCTTCTACCATCTTGGTTGTGAATAATCAACGTTTTTTCTTCCAAATCATTTACTTTTTGGGTCAGAAATGTAGCAATTACTCTAAAAACAGGTTTAGTTTCATCGTGACGAATCGACATTTTTTTTGACAAATATAATCCTTTTTTTTGTGCAATTTGTATCAATTTTTCAATCTCAAACGGCGGTAATAAAACGGCAAATTCTCCTTCAATACTTAAAAATTTTAGTACAGAATCAATCAAATCATCAAAACTCAATTCAACAGCGTGCAAAGCCTTATTCGCCTTTACATCTGTCGATTTTAAAGATTGCTGATAAAACGGAGGATTTGAGATAATCAAATCATAATTTTTTGTTGACTCAAAATTCTGAATACGTTGGTGATGGACTTCGATATTTTTGGCAAACTTACTTATTTTCACATTCATAACAGCCTGCTGATAAGCATCTTCATCAATTTCAACGGAATCAATTTGTGCTTTACTTCGTTGAGCCAACATCAATGATAAAAGTCCCGTTCCTGTGCCAATATCTAAAATTCTATTCACATTCTCTACTTCAGTCGATGCTCCAAAAACACAGGCATCTGTGCAGACTTTCATTGCACAGCGATCTTGGTTTATTGTGAATTGTTTGAATGTAAATGAATTTTTAGGCATATTATTTAGTCAATTGAATGCAGGTCAAAGTCCTTAGATTTTAATTTTCGGCAAAAATTATCACTTTTCTGTGGACTGCCGTAGGTGGAAAGAGGATTAAAGATTAATCACTTCCTCCCAAAATCTGCAGGGTTTTCACCCCAATAATCAGTCTCCCATTTAAGTACTTTATTGGGATATGTATTTTCTTGTAACCATTTTACGGCACGTTCGAGCAAATCAAAAACCTCCTCATTTCCAGTACTTTCTTCAAGTTTTGTATTGGCTTTTTTATTTTTCACCCAACTAATTGCCGTTCGAGAATCTGAATAAATGGGCAACGTAGAATTGTGTTTTTTCAAGTGAGCCAGAGCATGGACAATCGCTAAAAACTCACCGATATTATTGGTAGCTTGTGGAAACGGTCCCTTATGAAACAAACGTTCTTTGGTTTTGAGATAAAACCCTTGATATTCCATATCTTTCTTGACCGAATTCCAAGCGGCATCAACCACAACGGACTCTAAATTTGGCGGAGGAAAAGCGGATTTTGGTAGCTTAGTCTGTTTTGCTTCAGCAGATTTTTGGGTGTGCTTCCAATAATTTTCGCCTAAAGCCTTTTCAGCCTCACCCTTCGACTCAAAAGCCTTATATTTTGCTCCTTGAACTCCCTCAACTTGCTTTTTACAGTCGTCCCAAGAGTCATAAACCCCTTTTTTTAGACCTTCCCAAACTGTGTAATATTTTTGTTTTTTTGCCATTCTGCAAAATTGCAGATTTTTATGAGTTTGAAAACTATTTTATTAAAAATTTCACAAAAAAGCCTTTCCTCTTTGCAGAGAAAAGGCGTACTTTATATATTGTTGATGAAGTTTCTTATGCTAAAATATCCTCTACTTCGTTGAACTCAAGTCCCCAGGCATCAGCTACACCTTTATAAACAATTTTGCCATTGGCTACGTTAAGCCCTTTTTTCAATTCTTCGTTTTCGCTACATGCTTTTTTCCAGCCTTTATTGGCCAATTGCACAGCATATGGCAAAGTAGCATTGGTTAATGCCAAAGTTGATGTATAAGGCACAGCACCTGGCATATTGGCTACGCAATAATGCACTATTTCGTCAATGATAAATGTTGGATTTTCGTGTGTTGTTGGTGTACAAGTTTCGATGCATCCACCTTGGTCAACTGCTACATCAACCACAACTGTACCTGGACGCATCAATTTCAACATATCACGAGTTATTAAATGAGGAGCTTTTGCCCCTGGAATCAATACCGCTCCTACTACCAAATCTGCCTCAGCGATTGCTTCACGAATATTATAATGGTTTGACATGATTGTTGTTACATTTGGCGGCATAATATCCGATAAATAACGTAAACGTGGCAAACTTACATCCATAATCACCACTCTTGCACCTAATCCAGCGGCCATTTTAGCAGCTTGTGTTCCCACGATTCCACCACCTAATACCAAAACTTTGGCAGGCGGAACACCAGGTACACCACCCAACAAAATACCTTTGCCACCCGATGGTTTTTCCAAATACTTTGCCCCTTCTTGAATCGCCATTCGACCTGCTACTTCTGACATCGGCACCAATAATGGCAAACTTCGGTCAGTTTTCTCAACCGTTTCATAAGCCAAGCATACTGCTCCACGCTCAATCATTGAATGAGTCAACGGCTCAGAGGAGGCAAAGTGAAAATAAGTGAACAATAATTGGTCTTTCTTTATGAGTTTATATTCTAGTTCAATCGGTTCCTTTACTTTAATAATCATTTCTGCAACACCGTAAACCTCCTCAATTGTTGGCAACATCGTTGCTCCTGCTATGGTATATTCAGCATCGCTAAAACCGCTTCCTATTCCTGCTGTTGCTTGGATATATACAGCATGTCCGTGTTTTTTAAGTTCAGCTACTCCAGCTGGTGTAAGAGCTACACGATTTTCGTTATTCTTTATTTCTTTTGGTACTCCGATTATCATAAAACTAATTTTATATTGATGAAGTGTAATTGTTCTCCGTTATGGCAAAACCACAACGGAGAAATTTATTTATATATGATGAAGTATAATTG
>JAFEIL010000017.1 GCA_017495105.1 Emticicia sp.
TCATTGAAGTATGAGTATAAAAAAAGGATTACCTAAATAACCCTTTTCTAACTTGTTTATCATTTTATTTTCCGCCAATTCCATATTTATCGACGTATTTTTTATAAAGTCTTTTTTGCTTATCATCAAGGTCAATTTTCTTTCCTCTAATAAAAGCATAGCTTACTCTATTTGTACGCATATCCAAAATATCGCCTTCCGAAACTGCAATAGTTGCGTGTTTTCCTACTTCGAGCGTCCCAACTTGTTTGTCGATGCCTAAGATTTTAGCATTATTTAGCGTAATCATTTTTAATGCATCTTCTTTATCCATACCAAATGCCGCACTTGTTCCAGCTACGAATGGTAAATTACGAGTTTTATAAAATTCTTCAGTATAGAACATACCAGTAAGAACTCCAGCCTTCATTAAACGATTTGGAAGCTTATATGGATTCCAAACATCTTCATCTGCTGAATTTGGTAAGCGATGCGTAGGTGAAACTATCACCGGAATATTATTAGTTTTTAAGAAATCGAGAGCTAAATCAGCTTCTTCGCCGCCTACTACAACAATGTTTTTGATTTTGAATTTCTGTGCCATTTGGCAAGCTTCAATTATTTCTTTACCATAGTTTGTACGAATAAAAAGCTTTTTTGAGCCATCAAATAAACCTTTCATTGCTTCGAGCTTAGCATTTTTAGGATTTGGAATACTTATTTCGCTGTAAGCAAGTGCGTCAGCAATAAATCCTTGAAGTTCATTTTTTTGTTCAATATATTTTTCATTCTTTTTTACTACAAATCTTGCTTCTTCGGCACTAAACTGACGAGCCATCAATGCTGGGTAACTTAACCAAATACCATCATCTTTTTTGAGTGCAGCATCTTCCCAGTTCCAGCCATCATATTCCATTATAGAGGAAGTTCCTGAAATAATTCCACCTTCAGGAGTTGTTTGGCCTATCAAAACGCCATTGCCACGAACCGTCGGGATAACTTCCGAATCGGTATTGTGTGCTATCAATGCACGAATGTTCGGGTTGAATTGACCAGTTTCAGCTTGGTCGAAAGTTGAACGCACTGAACCAATATCAATAAGGCCAAGTAAAGCCGCAGGTGCGATAATACCGGGATAAACAGATTTTCCAGCAACACTTATTACTTCGGTTGCATTTTTATCAAAACTTGTATTGGCATCACCAATGGCAGTAATGACTCCTTTATCAAAAACAATCGTGCCGTTCTGAATGATTTTCCCATCACCAACGTGGATTGTTCCACCAACTAAAGCAATTTGTTTTGACTGCGGAGGAGCTGGTGCTGGGTTTTGGGCAAAAACGCCAAAATTAATTAATAGTAAGCTTAGAAGTGATAAATGTTTTTTCATTGAATAGGTGTTAGTTTGATGAACAAATTTTGTGAAAAATACGGGTATTTCCAAATATCTATTCCATTTAATTGCATATTAGTAAAACACACCAAAAAGTAGGTTTATTATTCAGAAAAAAGGTTTATTTTTTAACTTTGTTATATAAATATAAATATTTTTCAGAGTGAAATAATGAGTAAATTATATACAAATTTAGCGAATGTTTATCATGAAATATATCAAATCCTGTTTGATTACGACGAAGGGTTTAAGTTTTAAGATGAGCAATTAAGGGATAACCTGATAAAGAACGTTGTAGAGCTTGCCTGTGGTACTAGAAATTAAGCCGAAAGATTGCCTAAATTAGGATAAAAATATATTGGAAATGACTCGTTTGATGAATTGCTAAAAATTGCAAAAACGACCGCTCCGAAGGTGGAATTTCTTAAAGTTGATGATCGAAGTTTTGAACTTGAAGAAAAAAAGATTGTGTAATAATTACAGGTAGAAGTATGAGTAATTTGACTAGTAATAATGATTTAATGAAAGCCTTTGCTTTAAAAGTATTAATCAATAATTTAAAAAAAATTAGAATAGGTGTTGATGTTCAATTATACTTTAAAAATGCAAAAGTTTTTGTTTTTAATAATACTTTTAAGTAATGAGATAAGATTAATCGACAAATTGAAATGATGCAACTTGTTGATTTTAGTGTTTTATCGCTGTAACATCTTTTGTTACAAATCCCTGCGGCGAACCGTCTCATGTCTCAGTGCCTTAATTTTAAAAATTAAAAAAGGCTTTGAGATTCTCAAAGCCTTTAAAAATTATATGATAATAATTACTCAGTTCCTTTGAATAGATTTTCTCCAAATATACGTCCACCAGAAGCACAGCGACTGCAATCTTCGGTATCACCCATTTCAAGAATTGTATCGCAATGAATGTGTTGATTTCTTCTTGGTACTGCTCTTTGCGTTGGACTTCCCGTAGCTTTCTCAGAAAGCATTTTCAACATAATTCTATTTCGTTCTTTGGCTAAATTTTCACGCATTTGTTCATCCTTTTCAATATCGAAATAAACAGTTCCTTCGATTATCGTCTTTTCTGGGCGAGCATAGATTGAAAGTGGATTGTTATTCCATAATACGACATCGGCATCTTTTCCTACTTTGATACTTCCCAAACGATTTTCTAAATGAAGCATTTTTGCTGGATTGAGTGTTATCATTTTCCATGCTTCTTGTTCGCTCATTCCGCCATAAAGTACTGTTTTTGCGGCTTCTTGATTCAAACGACGAGCCATTTCTGCATCATCCGAATTGATTGCTGTAGTTACACCAACTTTAGCCAAAATAGCTGCGTTATGTGGAATCGCCTCTTTTACTTCCATTTTATAAGCCCACCAGTCAGAGAAGGTCGAAGCATTGACGCCGTGTTCTTTCATTTTATCGGCTACTTTATAACCTTCCATAATGTGCGTATAAGTATTAATATTGAAGTTGAAAGATTCTGCCACTTTCATCAACATGTTGATTTCAGATTGTACATAAGAGTGACAAGTGATGAAACGCTTTTTGTTAAGAATTTCGACCAAAGCATCTAACTCAATATCACGACGTGGTGGAGTTACACCAGTTTTGTTTGCAAGAGCGTTGTAATCTTTCCAAGCTTTTTCGTATTCTTTGGCACGTTGGAAAGCATCGGTATAAACTTGCTCAACGCCCATACGAGTTTGTGGGAAACGACCAGATGGCGATGGATTATTTCCATTTTTTACATTTTCACCCAAAGCAAATTTAATAAATCCATCAGCACCTTTAATAAGTAAATTATTAGGATTTTCGCCCCATTTTAATTTTATCAAAGCCGATTGACCACCGATACAGTCAGCAGAACCATGTAATAATTGTGAAGAAGTAACGCCACCGGCCAATTGACGATAAATATTAATATCTTCAGAATTTAAAGCATCTTCTTGACGAACTTCAGAAGAAATAGTCTGCACCTCGTTGATTGAAAACAAAGCAATATGCGAGTGTTCATCAAAAATACCATTGGTTAAGTGCTTTCCAGTACCATCAAGAGTTTTGCTTCCTGCTGGAGCTATTAAGTTTTTACCAACTTGAGCAATTTTTCCATTTTGCAATAAAACGTCAGTATTTGCTACAATTCCTTCTTTTTCGTTGGTCCAAACTGTTGCATTCTTGATTAAGAGTGTCTCCTGTTGTGGTTTTTGCTCGCTACCGTACGCTGTAAACGGATAAAGAACTTTACCAATTTGAGGAACTCTCGCTTTGGAGGTATCTTTCTTTGCTACTTCTACTTTGGCAGCTTCTTTGAAAGTAGCTTCCCATTTTACTTGCTTACCATCACCTAAAATTGCCTCACCTTTAATATTTTTACCATCGTAATAGCCACTCAAACGAGTTTCATTGGCATCTTTTTTCTCGAGTTTTGTAGTTATTGTCAGTAAATCGCTGATACGGCTTACTTTTGGTGTAGATTTTATGGTGTCATTGCTGATAAACTGATAATCAGGTTTATCAATTTTACCAGTAATATTGAGTTTAAAATTTGATTTTTCATCAATTTTTAAGTCATAAACACCTCTAATATCAGTCACACTCATATCACTCAAGATATAACGCTTGCCTTGTACCCAGTTTTCATAAATTACATTGTCTTTATTGAAAAGATTATCAGATGTAATAATAAAGTTGGCCAACATTCCTTTTTTCAAGCTACCAACCATATTATCTACTTTCAATAATTTAGCTGGTGCAGAGGTAAGTGCTTCGAGTGCTTTGTTTTCTGGTAAACCATTTTCGATTGCTTTACGAAGGTTCGCCCAAAATTCTGTTTTATTTCTTAAACCGGCAGTAGTAAATGCAAAATTTACACCTGATTTTGCTAAAATACTTGCATTAGCGGGTGCCATTTCCCAGTGTTTCATTTCTGTTAGGCTTACCATCGACGCATCGAATGGGTCTTCAACATCGTAGGCAGAAGGGAAATTGAGAGGTATAATTAATGAATTTCCTAAACCTTTTATTTCATCGATTCTTTGATATTCATCGCCCGCACCTTTGATGATATATTGAACGCCAAATTCTTTGCCAATTTTATCAGCTCTCAAAACAGCCAGTTTATCAGTCGCTTCGTAGATTTGTGGAAGTGCTTGCATTTCGTTGAAAGCATCTAAAGAAAGGTTTTTTTCTTGTGATTTTCCTCCTTTTTTATACCATTCTGCATCATAATAAGTTTGACGCAGCAATGCAACTGCACCCATCAACGAAACTGGATAAGATTGCGTTGAGGTACCTTTATTGAGAGAATAATGGGCAGAAGATTTTGCTTTTAAGAGTACGTTATGCTCTTTGTCGTCGGCATAAGAAACAAAGGCTGATGTTCCACGAACAATACCATCTGCCATATGTACTGCTGCACTTCCGAATCCGATTTTACGCATTTCTTCTGCTTTTGCAGCATTTACTTTAAATTCTATAGTTGCATCAACTTCAGGTTTTACTGCTTGATTCCAATCATAAGCCCCTTTTTTGTTAGTTTCAAGTTGAGGAATACCTCCAAAACCTCTACCACCGCCAATTGGACGTTGAATTTCTGGTAAACCGTAATCTGAATAAATATCAATCAAAGAAGGGTAAATTCTTTTGCCTTTGAGGTCATAAACTACTGTTCCTGCTGGAACTTGAAGGTCTTTTCCGACTGACTCAATAAAACCATTTTTGATATAAATCATGGCATTGTCAAGAACTGTCTGAGCATCAACTATAATAGTGGCATTTTTAAAAGCATACTGCGATGGTCTTTCGTCGTAGACGCCATTCCTTTGAAAGGTGACTTGAGAAAAAACGGAACCAGAGATGAGCGAAACAATGAGTAAAGTAAGAAGTTTTCTCATGGAGTAGGTTTAGGATATTTGATGAATGAATGATATTGCGAATTTGATAAATTTTAATCAATAAACAAAACTATTCATGTTTTTGTAGCGTTAGTAGCCGAATTACCTGAAAATAATTGCTAAAGGTGAATTTTAATCGACAAAAGCTAATATATCGTGAGTCAGTTTTTTAAATTAAAATTAATTATCTTTTGAAGAATTCTGGAATGAAATAATGCAAGATTAGGTTAGGGGAATAAGAAGGGTGTATCAAGAGTAAGTAAAGTGAAATTGAATGAAGCAGCACGTACTGAAAAAAACGAAAAATTTTGCTACGAATTTGAATTGTACACTAAAATTATTAAGTAAAAATCTAAAATGACGTTACACAAAAATTTAATTATTGGTGCGGGGCCTTCGGGATTATCGATTGCAGGGCGATTGAGCAAATTAGGTATTCCATTTATTCTTCTGGAAAAATCAGAGAACGTTGGCAATGAATGGCGGAATCACTATGACCGTCTCAGATTACACACTGACAAAGTTCATTCTGCTTTGCCTCACTTGCCATTCCCTACTGATTATCCTACTTTTGTGCCGAAAGATCAATATATTCAATATCTCGAATCATACATTGAGCATTTCAAAATTCAACCAATTTATAAGCAGGAAGTTGTAGATATTGCAAAGAAGGATGGTATTTGGCATGTAAAAACCACAAGTGAGGAGTTTTTAGCCGAAAATATAATCGTTTCGACTGGCTATAATCGAGTGCCGAAAATTCCGCATTTTATTAATAATGTATTGTTTGAAGGAGAAATCGTTCATTCTAATCTATATAAAAATGGCAAATGCTATGCTGGCAAGAATGTTTTAGTTGTTGGTTATGGAAATTCGGGAGCTGAAATTGCCCTTGATTTATACGAAAGTGGAGCAAAAACCTTTGTCTCAATTAGGAACCCAGTAAATATTGTAAATCGAGAGTTTTTGGGTCGTTCTACACAAGGATTAGCCATTTTTCTTTCAAAATTTGGCAATTCGTTTTATGATTTTATTTCTAAAATTTTCAAGCGACTTTCTACTGGCTCGATGAAAGGTACAGGTATTCCGATTTCTCCGCTTGCTCCTTCCGAACAACTCAGAAAACAAGGCAAAGTACCAGTAATTGATGTTGGTACATTACAGCAAATTAAGGAAAAGAATATTGTTGTTTTACCTGATATTCAAGAGTTTACACATGATGAGGTTATATTTAAAGATGGCCAACATATTAAATTTGATGTTGTTTTGTTAGCAACAGGCTATCATGCACATTTAGAAAAGATAGTGAAAAATATTGCTCCTTTACTCAATGAGCGTGCCTATCCAAAAGAGATGTGGAATGATTCCGAAACCTACAAAGGATTATACTTTTTAGGCTTTAATTTACCTCTAACGGGTATTCTTAGAGATATTAGTTTAAGTTCTGGAAAAATTGCTCAAAAAATCTTGGATTCTGAAAAAAAATAAAAACTATCTTAATAACAGGATGATGATGTTAAAACATAGAAGATTGTAAGTTTCACGCATTATATTTGAAACGCCGAAAATCAACATTTTCGGCGTTTCAAATATAAAATCGAATAAAAAACCTCTCACGCAAGCACATGAATGGTTTATTGTAAAATATGCTGACAATAAAAGATTGTCTAAGGAAGTGCGAATGCTACATATTGATTACCCTTTTTTGTGCCGAGTTTGGTGCCTCCACAAGCGATTACTACATATTGTTTACCATTCACTTGATAAGTAGATGGGGTAGCAAAACCAGCTGCTGGCAATTTTGTTTCCCAAAGTAATTTTCCAGTTTTTTTATTAAAAGCCCTAAACATACCGTCTTTGGTAGCAGCTATGAATAGAAGACCACTTGCCGTTATGACTGGGCCGCCGTAGTTTTCTACGCCTGTATTCTCAATGCCTTTTTCTTTCAGACTTTCTTCAAAACCAAATGGTATTTTCCATAAAAAATCTCCTGTGTTCAAGTCAATAGCACTCATTGTGCCCCACGGAGGTGAGATAGCTGGTAAACCTTTATTATCTAAAAACTTGTTATATCCAGTACTTTTGAAAGGTAAAAATACAGGTTTTGTATTTTTTGTTAAGGTTACTACTTCTTTTTTCTCATCACCGAATAAAAATGAAACAATCGCTTGCTTTTCGGTCGCCGAAAGTGCCGTAAAACCTGGCATCATTCCTTTACCGTTGGTAATAATATTGGTCACAAATGCTTTATCTCGTTTTTTCGAAATATCAATTAATGAAGGATAATTCGATGTCGGATTCCCCTTTCGGTCTGTTCCATGGCAGCTATTACAATAAGAAACATAAAGTTTTTCGCCTGCACTAAAATTGGCAGTTTTATCTTCTTTGGGTGTTTCTATCATTGTTTGAATCCATGCCATTTCATTGGCATTTACGTAAAGAATACCTTCGGGGTCAGCGGCTGCACCGCCCCATTCTGCTCCACCATCATAGCCTGGCAAAATCACTGTTCCTTCTTTAGTGCCTGGGTGATAAAGTGAAGTTTTGTATTTCTTGAAATTTTGCACTAATTCTGCACGATTTTCAGCATAAGGACTAATTTGAGTTTCGTCTAAACTATTAGATTGTCGTGCAAAAGGTGCTGGTTTAGTCGGAATAGGCTGAGTTGGCCAAGAAATTTCTCCTTCTAATGTTGACTTCGGAACTGGCACCTCTTTTATTGGAAAAATCGGTTTTCCAGTTACACAGTCAAACACAAAAACAAAACCTTGTTTGGTAACTTGAGCCACAACATCGATTTTTTTTCCATTGCGAGTTATTGTCATCAAATTCGGGGGTGCTGGTAAATCTCTGTCCCAAATATCATGATGTGTTGTCTGAAAGTGCCAAAGTCGCTTACCAGAGCGGGCATCGAGAGCCAAAAGACAATTTGCAAAAAGATTTTGCCCTTTACGGTTTCCGCCATAAAAATCGTAGCCTGCCGAGCCAGTTGGTACATATATTATTCCTCTTTTGCGGTCAACTGCCATTCCTGCCCAATTATTTGCCGCTCCAGTATAAGTGTTTTTGTAGGCATCTTTAGGAAAAGTTTCGTAGCCAAATTCATCAGGGTAAGGTATCGTGTGAAAAGTCCAAGCCAATTTCCCAGTTTTAACATTAAATGCCCTAATATCGCCTGGAGCAGCATCCGCACCCTCGGAAAGTCGAAGAGGCATAACGATTAAATCTTCAAAAATTGTTCCTGGAGTATTTGAAATAACGAACTTGTTTTGTGCAACTTCGGGCAAGCCTGTGTGTAAATCTGTTTTTCCTTTATCACCAAACGTTTCAATAGGTTTTCCAGTTTTTGCATTTAAAGCCCAAAGGTTTGGCCCAACAGTAAATAAAATTCTTCTGTCGTCGCCTTCTTGCCAATAAGTTACACCTCGGCTTGTACTAGCCCAGTTTTTGTGCGGGTCACCAAAACTCCAGATTTCTTTGCCTGTAGCTGCATCGAGTGCAAATGCCTGAACAGAAGTGCTTACTCCATACAAAATTCCACCTACAATAATCGGATTTACTTGCATTTGTCCCGAATCGGGTGTCGAATAAGTCCATGCAATTTGCAGCTTATTTACATTTTCTGGTTTTATTTGCGTTAAGACCGAGTAATGATTTCGATCTGCACCCCCTAAATACTCGGCCCAATCTACATCATCGGGCAAGGATTTAATTTGGAGTGCTGAAGCAATAATAAATACAATTATGCCAATCAGTATTTTAGGTTTCATATTATAAGGTTGATTAGATTATTTTTCTTCTTTACGTTCATCAATATCATTTTCTGGTTCGTTATCGAATGTTTCAAAGATTTCTGGGAATTTTATCTTTAACCAACGATATTGTTTAGAATTTAGGAAAATGAATCTTGGCCCGATAGATTCTTCAACATCTTCTTCGGAATAGATTTGATAAAACATTCCATCAGCTTCATTATTTTCAATAATTGCCCGATTTACTAAATCAATGAGCTTTACGGTATCAAAATCAAACAATTCATAAGTGAGTTTTTCATGATTATTTATAGGCTTTTCTAAGGCTTTTACGAATTGTTTTTCTTGATACTTTTTTCCGTTCGGCATCGTAAAACTATATGTAAATGTGCGATTAGAATAATTATTTTTCTTTAAAGTTTTTGTAAAATTATCAGTCAAATGAGTAGGGTTAAATTGATTCCGGGAGATTTTGCTCAAAGAATCAATAAGCGATTTATAAATATCTTTGTAAGAATCAACATTCCAGATATTACATTGTATAGTTATGTTTTTGAGGTTTTCGAGGATAGAAAGACCATTAATTGAAAATTTACGCAGGTTTACAATGAAGTCCTCTTTTTGTTGGTTCGACATTTTTTCAATTAATGCAATTTGTGTAAGCTCATCGAGTAATGTTCCTAAGCTATCTCTACTATTTTTTGTGCCATACATAGTAAAATCGATAGCGTTATTGGGCAATGTTTCTTCTACTATATTTGCTTGTGTACTATCAAATAGCACATAAGAAAGTTTCGGACTGCGATAATCACAAACAATTACTAAGCGATAGGGCGAGGCTATATCTGTCAGATAATCGTTTACGATCTTAAATTGATTCTCTCCGATTGAAGGAAAATAATTGGAATTCTCTTTTTTTAGCGAATCCAAATTACTTCTTATGGTATTTTTTAAAGAAACGTATAAAGTTTGTTGATAGCTTTTTCCATCAATGAGAGCTGAAATGTTTTGTTTTTCAAAATCTGTTTCGCTGTTATCGGTGTTGTCACGTAAATATTGGATTTCACTAAATTTGGCTTTAGGCAAAAGTGTTGCATTGAGCTTCTGTAAAATATAAGTATAGAGTTCGGTATTAGATTTTTCTGCAAGTTCATTCAAATCAATCACAACCGCTTGCTTACTTTCTATTAAAATATCAGATGGTTCTTTGGCAGTTTTTAAGTCTTTTGTAGGGCCTTCAGCCAACATTTTTTCTCTTTTGAGAGCTTTTGCAAAATTTTCAACATTGAAAGCAGCTACTTGTTGTTTATAATCCCCATAAATGATTGGTTTTTCGGGGTCATTCAATATTTCGCTATGTTTTTTCTCAATATAATCGGATTGTTTTTTTGTTAGGAAAATGTAATTTTCAGTTCCTCCATAAGTGTAAGCTCTGCGAGCATTGATTTTGTAAAATTTGCCATCAATTTGGTTTTCTTCCAACGCTCGATTGATTTCTTCGAGCCAATCTTGGGTATTAAAGAAAAGTGTGCTAAAGTTTAGTGAAAACCTTTCTTTGCCATTTTCTTCATCTTCATCTTCCTTGGCAATTTTATTTTTTGAATCATATTTTTTACCATTTAATTTGAAACTGACCACCAATTCCCGCTCTTTTTTAGGGCTTTTTTTAATTTCTGTTTCAAAATTATCGCTTATTTTTTCCGCTTTAAAAACACCTCTCGAGATTCTCTCTAAGCCAACAACGAAGTTTTTAAACATCAGTATTTGTTCACTTTCCTTTAAGGGAATTGGATTTACTTCGGCAATTATTTTAGGAAATTGGCTTAATAAATTTCGTTTAATATTACTTTCATTTTTTTGTTGAAAACGCAACTCAACAATGGCGTTTTCAATATTCGAACCATCCGACGCTGGGATAAGTCCAATCTTTTGAAACTCTTCAATAAGAGCATATAGACTATCTCGACTTTTGTTGCTTGTAAAATCCGTTTTTGTTCTAAAAGGCCCTTCAAATAAAGAATTTATCTTATTTTTATCTTCAAATAAAACATTCTGATTACTATCTACCAAAAGCAAAGCTTTGCGACCATCTCTTACTGCTAAAAATGGATTATAATCATTTCCGACCACAATGACTCTTTTTGTAGAATGTTGGTCTGTCAAAAAATCATTGATTGATTGAAAATCTTTACTCGTAAAACCTATCAAAAACGAAAATGCAGTTGCATAAGTTTGAATGATTGAAGAGTCAATGTCTAAATCAGGAGGTAGATTATTTTTAATTGTTTTTATAAACGAAAAATCTGTATCAGCTTTCTGAGTATAGGTTTTACTATTGACTTGGTAGCTCATCTTAAACTTAGGTTGGCTTTGAGCAAAAGGATTTTGAATTGGAATATTTGATACGTTTGGGTGAAAATTTTCTTCTTTTTTGCTGAGTTCACTTAGTTGAATGTCTCTAAAGTCAAAATTCGGAACAAGTTTTTGTTTTATTTCTTTCCAATAAGACTCATAAATTTCACTTCGAGTCATTTTTTTTTGTTCAGCAGGAATCAGTATAACATTTTTGCAATAAGACAAAATCTCTACTTTGCTTTTAAGTTCATAGTTTTTATATGAATTCTTGATGTAATTGGCATCATTGATTGATAACATATTTTTGTGTTGCAAGCTATCAATTAACGAAAATTGCGTTGCCTTGAATGAAGTATAATTATCATAAAAGTAAGTTTGTCGGGCGGCATAAACAAAAAAGCCAAAATCTTTGATAAGTTTAATTTGGTCTTTTTTTAGCCAAACAAGCAATTCATTATAAACTTTTTCGTCGATAAGATTTATTGCTTTGAGTTTATCTGCTAATTCTCTGTATTTTTCTTTAGATGGTCTGAGGTTTTGTTCGATTACCAAATATGTCAGCGGATTATCAAGTTTTATATCGCCTTCTATTTCTGTTTTGAACAGCATCTTATCGCCCAACATTTTTTCGGATAATTCTCGTAAACGAACAAGTTCGTCGGCGGCTGAGCCAATATTTCTCATTAATTCAAATACGCCAAGAAAGCCTAAAATGGCGGTTCGAGATTTGATTAGTGAGTCTGGCACTTGGTTTTTTGTAAATTGACTTATTGCACGAACACTTCCAAAACGTTGTTGGAAAGTTTTGTCTTCTTTATTTACAATCTTCAAATAAGTGTCTTTACCAAATTCAGTTATGATTTCTTCTTTTTGGAGTGCTTCTAGGTAGCCTTCAATTTGTTTATCAGTAAGTTTTTGGGCAAACGTTGGTGCAAAAGTAAGTATAAATAAAAGTAGTGAAAATATGTTTTTCATTAGTCGATAAGTCTTTTTTCTTCAAAAATAGATTAGATTCAAGAAATAACCTACATTTTGAAAATACAAAAAAAAATCATCATAAAATAATATGATTTTTTTAAGTTGTGAATTTAATTTTTAAAACTTTTTGATTTTTTTTGACAGTATCACTAAATGTTTTTGCTGATTACCGAATAATATTTTGTCATTGACATTCGATTAAGCTAATTTTGTGTTTTGACCAAAGAAATTTTTCAATTAAAATGCCAAATACAGATTCAATATTGAGAATTGCCCTCCAAAAATCGGGTAGATTAAGCGAGGATTCGTTTAGATTGTTTAAAGAGTGTGGAATTAAGTTTGAAAGCGGTACAGGAAAACTCAAAACATCCTCATCAAATTTCCCTGCGGAGTTTCTTTTTTTAAGAGATGATGATATTGCAGGCTATGTAGAAGACGGTGTAGCAGATATTGGAATCGTCGGGGAAAATGTATTTATTGAATCAAACCGAAAGGCCGAAATTACATATCGTTTAGGTTTTTCAAAATGCCGACTATCAATTGCCGTTCCTCGAGGTGTAGAATACAATAGTATCAATGATTTTCAAGGAAAAAGCATTGCAACTTCTTACCCTCGAATTTTGGGAAATTATCTGAAAGAGCAAGGTGTAAAAGCTGAAATTCACGAAATAAGTGGTTCGGTTGAAATTGCACCAAGTATTGGTTTAGCTGAAGGTGTTTGCGATATTGTGAGTTCGGGAAGTACGCTTTTGAGCAATGGTTTAAAAGAAGTTGAGACAATTTTTCGTTCGGAAGCAATTTTGATTTCAAATAAAAAATTATCAAAAGAGAAACACGATACACTCAATAAATTGTTATTCAGAGTAAAAGCGGTTCAAACGGCTCAAAACTATAAATATATTTTATTAAACGCTCCAAATGATAAACTCCAAGACATCATTAATATGATTCCGGGGATGAAAAGCCCAACCATCGTGCCATTGGCAATGGAAGGTTGGAGTTCGATTCATTCTGTTTTGGAAGAAAACCAGTTTTGGGAAAATATCGAAGCGATTCGTTCGGCAGGGGCAGAGGGTATTCTAGTGATTCCAATTGAAAAAATGATTTATTGAATATCTATTCGCTAAACGGGAATTGGTTAAACTAAACCAAAAATGATTTGCGAAAATTTAGACAATTAATTGCCTCATTATTAGTATTTTATGCCGAGCGACGGTTGCCTCTGAACCTTTGCAACTCTGTGCCTTTTGAGTATAAAACAAATGATTCAAAATTGAAATGATAACAAGCATCGAACAATTAGACCTTACAAAGGCTTATACCTTCAAGGATTATCTTTCATGGAAGTTTCAAGAAAGAGTTGAATTGTTGCGTGGTTACATCGCCAAAATGTCACCCGCACCGACAAGTACACATCAAGAAATTGCAGGAACTTTACATTGGGTTTTACGAAATTATTTACAAAAAAAGTCATGTAAGGTCTTTTTTGCTCCATTTGATGTGTATTTGCCATCAATAAAAGGTGAAGGAGAAACTGTCGTTCAGCCTGATTTGTGTGTAATTTGCGATACTAATAAAATTAAAAAACAAGGTTGTGTTGGAGCTCCAGACTTAGTTATTGAGATTCTTTCGTTAGGCAATTCAAGAAGAGAAATGTCTCAAAAATTTCAAATTTATGAACAGGCGGGTGTGAAAGAGTACTGGGTTGTTTATCCTTACGAGCAGATAATTCATCAATACATATTAGAAGGAGATAAATTTCAAGCATTACCAATTGCTGAAAAAACGATTAAAAGCCAAGTTTTACAAGGTTTTGAAGTAGATATGGATACGATTTTTGATACAATCATAGAGTAAAGAATTTTTAGAAAAAAATAAATGAATATTATATCATTTCCACAACGCTCTGAATGGAAGCAGTTACTTGCTCGACCTGTACAAGAAATGGCCGAAATTGAGCAGAAGGTATTGCCCATTTTACAAAAAGTAAAATTCGAAGGCGATGCCGCTCTCAAAGAGTTTGCTTTGAAATTTGATAAAATTGAACTTAACGATTTTCAAGTTTCTCAAGAAGAAATAAATGCAGCCGAAAGTCAGCTTTCAGCAGAATTGAAGGAAGCGATTTTACAAGCATATAAAAATATTTATACTTTCCACGAAGCTCAAAAGCAATCTCCCGAAGTTATAGAAACAATGGCAGGTGTAAGATGCTGGAGAAAAAGTGTAGGTATTCAGAAGGTAGGATTCTATATCCCAGGTGGAACTGCTCCACTTTTTTCAACAGTTTTGATGTTGGGAATTCCTGCCCAGATTGCTGAATGTCAAGAACGAATTTTATGTTCACCGAGTAATCATCCAGCCATATATTATGCAGCAAAATTAGTTGGAATTACCAAAGTTTTCAGAATTGGAGGAGCTCAAGCCATTGCCGCAATGGCTTATGGAACTGAAACGATTCCACAGGTTTATAAGATATTTGGGCCGGGCAATCAATATGTAACAGCCGCCAAACAATTATTGAGCAAAGAAGGCGTTGCGATTGATATGCCAGCAGGGCCATCAGAGGTAGCAGTTATGGCTGATGATTCGGCTGTGCCATCGTTTGTAGCCTCTGATTTACTTTCACAAGCCGAACACGGTGCTGATAGCCAAGTTTTGTTAGTTTCTACAAGTAAGAAGTTTGTTTCTGCAGTAAATTTAGCTGTTTCTGGTCAATTGAATCGTTTACCAAGGAAAGACTTAGCTACTAAAGCAATCGAAAACTCTAAGATTATTTTACTCGAAAATCAAGAAGATTGTATTGATATGCTCAATCAATATGCACCCGAGCATTTGATTTTAGCAGTTGAAAATTACAATGAAGTTGGCGAAAAGATAATAAATGCCGGTTCAATATTTTTAGGAAATTATACGCCTGAATCTTGTGGAGATTATGCTTCAGGTACAAATCATACATTACCAACCAATGGTTACGCACGTGCTTACAGTGGAGTATCGGTTGATAGTTTTGTCAAGAAAATTACTTTTCAGGAAATTTCCAAACAAGGTATTTTGAATATTGGTCGAACTGTAGAATTAATGGCTGAAGCTGAATCATTAGAAGCACACAAACGAGCCGTGACTTTGAGAATGGAAAGTTTAATGAGTTAAGTTAATCACAGAAGGCTTCGCTTTAAGCGAAGCCTTCCGTAAACCTTGGTTGATTTATTTTGCCGAAAACTTATAGACTGTTGTCGTTGTATAAGTTTCGTTAGGTCTTAAAACAGTTGTTGGGAATTTTGCTTCATTGGGTGAATTTGGGAAATGTTGTGTTTCTAAACAAAATCCTGTACGAAATTTATAATTTACACCTTTTCCCGCTGGCACACCATCTAAGAAATTTCCTGTATAAAACTGTACTGCGGGTTCGGTTGTCAAGACTTCCATGACACGCCCTGAAGTTGGCTCATAAACGCTAGCAATTGTTTTCAAAGTTTTGCTCGAATCTGTTGCTACCCAACAATGGTCATAGCCTTTTCCGTATTTGATTTGAGTATCTTTTGCATCGTTGATTCTTGCACCAATTTTAAATGATTTTGTGAAATCAAACGGTGTACCTGCCACAGTTTTCAATTCGCCTGTTGGAATCAGCGTTTCATCAACCGGTAAAAATTTATTTGCGTTGAGGGTCACTTCGTGGTCAAGTATTTCTTTGTTAAAATCACCCGAAAGATTGAAATATGCGTGATTTGTTAAGTTAATAACCGTTGGCTTATCGGTATTTGCCTTATAATCAATCTTTAATGAATTGTCTTTTTGTAAAGTATATACCACCTCAACATCCAATTTTCCGGGGTAACCTTCTTCAGCATCAGGAGATGTATAAGTAAGTTTTAGTTGAGGTTCCTCACCATCAATTGCCGTTGCTGCCCAAATAACTTTATCAAATCCTTTTTTGCCGCCATGGAGAGAGTTAACACCATTATTTTGAACTAAAGTATATGATTTTCCATCAAGCGTAAACTTGCCCTTTGCGATTCTATTTCCATATCGACCAACCAATGCACCAAAAAAAGGCGAACTTTTAAGATAGCCACCCAAAGAATCACAACCTAATGTCACATCAGCATATTTTCCATTTTTGTCTGGAGCTGACCAATAAGTAATAATTCCACCATAATTAGTGATTTTTACAACCATTCCAGCACTATTTTTTAATGTGTAAAGGTCTGCCGCTTCGCCAGTAGGGAGTTTGCCGTAGCTTATTTTTTCAATTTTATTTATTGCTGTTGTTGAATCACTTGAAGTAGATTCTTCTTTTTTTGAGGTACAATTTTGGAATAAAAATGCACTACAGAGTAGCAAACCAAGCACTTTAGATTTCATATTTTAAGGAAGAGTTTAAGATTGAATAGTTATTTTACAATTATGCTGTAAGTTAGCATTAATAGCCAATATTCTCCAAAGGTTTGATTGAGTTGTTGTTGGAATTTGCAAAATTTCAAGGTTTGATGATTAGACTATTTGATAATGGTAGCGTTAACAAGCCTTCGTTACTTTATAACGAGCCCTTGTTACTATATAACAATCGCTGCGATTTGATAGTGATGGTTTCTGAAAAGTATGTGAAAGTGGAGGTATTTCACCAAATGTAAATTGGACTGTCGATTCAGCCAAATTCAAGAAATAAGTCAGAAGAGCAAAGACTTGAGTCTTTCAGAATCATCCATAGATTCAGAATACGCTTAAAATAAAAATACAACTACTTGATAATCAAATAGTTGTATTTTTTTAGTGGAGACGCAGGGACTCGAACCCTGGTCCGAACTTGGCAATTGACGAGCCTTCTACATGTTTATTCGGTCTTATTTATTCGAGAATAGGTCGGCGTCCGACATACCAAATCTATTCCTTAGAAACCTAAATACTAATTACCAACAAGTTCCCCGTCAATAATCGCCTTTGCAGGTTCGGCACTCCGAACTCCCCAGCGGCAAAGGTTGGCCGAGGCGGAATGTGGCGTATGGTTAATTTACTACGAAATTAAGCAGCCATGGCATACGAAGTATTGCCAGTTGTTTTTTGGAAGAATTTTTAACGGGAGAATCCTACCAACTCCCGACATGCTTTTACTCGCAACCACTCACGCCGTCAAAACCGGTCGTCCCCATGGATTTTAATAATGCAAAAGTACACTTATTAGTTCAATTTTTCCAATTAAACTTTTTTGAAAAAAATTGACTCAGGCCGCAACTTTTTTAATTTAATTTCGTCTAAATAAGAAAAAGAACACAAAAATTTTCTTTTTGACAGTTTTTCATATCATTTACCTACTCCAAACTGGATTTATATTTTGATTAAAGTTTACGTTTTATTAAATTTTATTACCAATCACTCTTAAATCTAATCAAAGTATGAATTTAAAATCAAGTGTTTTATTTGCTTCTCTATGCTTTTTTTGTTCGTTTTTTATTGCTTGTCAGAAACACGAAGAACTGACTCCTTCAACTATCACAACTGATAATCAAAGCAGTAGTGAAATTCCCACAGCTGGAGTAAATAATGCCACAGTCTCAACCGAAACGATTGCACTTGGCAAAGCGTTATTTTGGGATCCAATTTTATCGGGTAAGCGAGATGTTTCTTGTGCAACTTGTCATCATCCTGACAATGGCTACGCAGATAATCTTGATTTATCAATTGGAGTAAATGCCGTTGGATTGGGTCGAAATAGACATTTTTTGAGTCCAAACACTTTTGCCTTTGTTAAACGCAATGCTCAGACAATTCTTAATACCGCTTTTAATGGGATGGATGCCAATGGTAATGTGAACCCAGCAACCGCACCAATGTTTTGGGACTCGAGAGTGAGAAGTTTAGAAACTCAGTCAATTGAACCTATTAAAACACTTGAAGAAATGCGTGGAAATGCGTACTCGGAGGCTGTGGCAATCGATAGTGTAGTTGCCCGTCTAAAACGTATTCCGCAATATCAACAATTATTTCAAAGTGCCTTTGGCAATGCTCAGTCAATCACGGCAGCGAATATGGGGATTGCTATTGCCTCCTTTGAGCGATCTTTGGTAGCCAATAATTCAAGAGTTGACCGTTATAAAGCAGGAGAAAGATCTGCACTTACAGCTCAAGAAATAAATGGAATGAATGCTTTTCAGACTGTTGGATGTGCCAGTTGTCACTCTGGAAATATGTTTTCTGATTTTCAGCTGCATGTTCTTTCGGTTCCTGACAATACAAAAAATGCCCAATCTGATGCAGGAGCAAATAATACTTATGCGTTTCGCACGCCGAGTTTACGAAATTTGAGAGTTACCGCACCTTATATGCACAGCGGAGTTTTTCAAACTTTAAATGATGTGGTTGGATTTTATAACAGGATTGCAGGCGGTAATTCACAGAATAGAAATGTGACAGGTCGACAAATTGACCCACGTATCAGGAATTTAAGAATTGGTAATAATCAAGCTGCGATTGTGGCTTTTATCAATGCCTTATCTGATGATAACTTTGATAAAACCGTACCGACGAGTGTACCGAGTAGATTAAGTGTTGGAGGTAATATTAGATAAAAAAAATGAAAAAGGCTTTCGTTAATGCACGAAAGCCTTTTTTTGATTAAAACTTCATCGAAAGTCCAATTCGTTTTCTTGGAATATCAATTTCCATCACTTTGACCTGTACTTTTTGATGAACTTTCACAACCTCATTAGGGTCTTTGATGAAACGATTCGCCATTTGCGAAACGTGAATCAGGCCATCTTGATGCACACCTACATCAACAAAACAGCCAAAAGCCGTAATATTTGTAACGATTCCTGGAAGAATCATACCTTCTCTTAAATCTTCGATTTTGTGCACATCTGAGGCAAATTCAAATGCTTCAAGTGCTTCACGAGGGTCACGTCCTGGTTTTTGGAGTTCAGATAAAATATCGTTTAACGTTGGTAGGCCAACTTTATCCGTTACATAATTTTTAAGAATAACTTTTGATTTAAGTTGTTCATTGCCAATAAGTTCTGCAACTTTTACACCTAAATCTTTCGCCATTTTCTGCACAATAGGGTAGGTTTCGGGGTGCACCGCCGAATTATCTAGGGGGTTTTCTGCTCCACGGATACGTAAGAAACCAGCACTTTGCTCAAAAGCTTTTGCACCTAGTCTTGGCACTTTCTTTAATTCATCTCTTGAACTAAACGCTCCATTTTTTGCTCTGTAATCAACAATATTTTGTGCCAAAGCAGGTCCTAAACCAGAAACATAACTCAAAAGGTGCTTGCTTGCAGTATTGAGTTCGACTCCAACTAAGTTTACACAGCTTTCTACCACCGAATCAAGGCTTTCTTTAAGCATTTTTTGTTCAACATCGTGTTGATATTGCCCGACTCCGATGGATTTTGCATCAATTTTCACGAGTTCTGCCAGTGGGTCCATTAATCTTCGTCCAATCGAAACTGCTCCTCTCACTGTTACATCTTTATCTGGAAATTCTTCACGAGCAATTGGTGATGCCGAATATATTGATGCTCCTTGCTCAGAAACCATGTGAACGGCTGCCTTCAGATTGCCATTTTTGATGACCGATTTTACGAGTGTTTCAGTTTCTCGACTTGCAGTTCCGTTGCCGATTGCAATAGCATCAATTTTATATTCTAAAATTAATTTTTTTATAACCGCTTCGGCTTCCATTTGCTTGGTAAGTGGATATACGACAGTATCATAAATCAAATCACCTTGCTCATTCAGACAAACAACTTTACAGCCTGTTCGAAACCCTGGGTCGATGCCCAAAACTCGTTTTTGTCCCAATGGCGATGCCAATAAGAGTTGACGAAGATTTGTTACGAAAATCTTAATTGCTTCACTATCAGCTTTTTGTTTTGAAATGTTACTAAATTCGGTTTCGATACTTGGCTTTAAAAGTCGGTCATAAGAATCGCTAATTGCTTGTTCGACTTGCTCTTTGGCTTCGGGCAAACCTCTTAAATAAATGCGGTCAAGAGCATCAACACCACGTTCAGTTTCTATCGAAATATCAATGGATAGAAATCCTTCTTCTTCACCACGACGAAGTGCCAAAAGTCGGTGCGATGGAATTTTAGAAAGAGGCTCTGAAAATTCGTAATAATCTTGGTATTTAATTCCTGCTTCTTTTTTTCCTTTTTTAACTTTTGAGGTAACGATTGATTCTCGCTCAAATAGTCGTCTTACTGCATTTCGGGCTTGAATGTCCTCATTAATCCACTCTGCCATAATATCTCTTGAACCTTGTAGGGCTTCGGCAATATTTTCAACTTTATCGTTTAAGTATTTTTCAGCAATTGCTTCAATATTTCTATCTTTTTGAGCAAAAATAATTTTAGCCAAAGGCTCAAGTCCTTTTTCGATAGCTATACTTGCCCTAGTTTTACGTTTTTGTTTATAGGGTAAGTATAAATCTTCTAATTCGTTGATATACAAGGCATTGTTTAGCTTTAAAAGCAACTCTGGCGTCATTTTTCCTTGCTCTTCAATTGACTTTATAATAGCTTCCCTACGTTTGTCGGCTTCAATAAATTTGGTGTATAGGTCTTTCGTGTCTGCAACTTGAACTTCATCCATGCTGCCTGTCATTTCTTTTCGATAGCGAGAAATAAATGGTACGGTTGCTCCTTCATCGAGTAGTGCAATTGTATTTTGAATACTTTTCTCGGGTACACCAATCGTTTGGGCAATTATTTGTATTTGTTTTTGGGTCATTTTTCCAACCTTTTTTATAAAATTTGTATCATTAAATATAGACCACGGTCGATAGTCAATAGCTGTGAAAAGTACTTAAAACTGTTAATATTGAATAATTTGAACGCAATATTGAAAGTATTTCATCAAATCTGTATTGTTGACTTTCGATAATTATTAGTTGACTAAATTATTTATTCACAAAAATCCGATTAAAATATGAAAATGCAACTTGTTTTATTAATGATTCTTTCCACATTATTCTTTACAAATTGTGAAAAAGTGAGCGAATTGACTGATAAACAGGCAACTATAAGTGAATATGTAGTAAATTATGGAATGAGTTTTGGGATGTGTGTGGGGCCTTGCCGAAAAGAAATCAATGTAGTAAAAAACGAAGTCATTTTTACTGTTTTTTACACCGAAGGTAGAGGTGCAATTGGCGGAACTCCAAAAACATACAATGAAGCACTTGATGCAACTTTAGGAAACGCTTTGGTTAAAAGTATTGATTATGAGGCGTTTAAGAACTTGAATGAAGTTATTGGTTGTCCTGATTGTGCCGATGGTGGTGCCGAATGGGTCGAGATTTTGAAAAATGGTTCGAAGCATAAAGTAACTTTTGAATTTGGTAGAGCACCAAAAGAAATAGAAAGTTTAGTGACAATTTTACGAGAAAAAAAGGTTTACTTTGAAGGAAAATATTTCAAGTAAAAGATTAAAAATATTTAATTGATAATTTAGATTTATAACATGTTGATAGTCATTGCTTTATATTGCTGTTGACTGTTAACTATTGACCGTGGACTTCTTAAATGTATGATATTCTAGTAATTGGGGGAGGTGCGGCTGGTTTTTTTTCGGCAATTAATGCTGCTGAGAAAAATAATGGTTTAAAAATAGCAATTTTGGAGCGTGGGAGAGAC
The DNA here is from genome assembly GCA_017495105.1 of Emticicia sp. Taxonomy (GTDB): domain Bacteria; phylum Bacteroidota; class Bacteroidia; order Cytophagales; family Spirosomataceae; genus Emticicia. The sequence continues at coordinate 22,000 of JAFEIL010000017.1, forward strand.
GTTTTACAAAAAGTAAAAGTTTCGGGTGGAGGGCGTTGTAATGTAACTCACGCTTTTTTTGAACCTGAGAAACTTGTAAAATTTTATCCAAGAGGTGAAAATGAACTTTTATTGCCGTTTGAAAGATTTAACCCAACCAACACTATCGATTGGTTTGAGAGTAGGGGCGTGAAAATCAAGAAAGAAGCTGATGGACGAATGTTTCCAGTGAGTGATTCGTCACAGTCAATAATTGATTGTTTGTTAGGGGCTGCTCAAAGAAACCGAATTGAAATTCTGACTAATTCAAGAGTTGAGCATTTTGATTATTTACCTAACGAAAAATATAATTGGAAACTTCAGGTAGCAGGTGATAGAATTGTGTCTGCTAAAAAATTAATGATAGCCACAGGGAGTGATACTGCTGTTTGGGCTTTGCTCGAAAGATTGAAAATTAAAATCATTCAACCTGTTCCTTCACTTTTTACATTCAATATAAAAGATGCTCGACTTTCTGATTTGATGGGTTTGTCTGTGCCAAATGCTATTATAAATATCCAAAAGACAAATTTTGAAAGTAATGGTCCAACATTGATTACACATTGGGGATTATCGGGGCCAGGTATTTTGAAGCTATCTTCTTGGGCAGCTCGTGAGTTAAATGCGGCTAATTATAAATTTACTGTAAAAGTTAATTGGCTGGCTAACAAAGACTTAGAAGCTGTCAGAACGCATTTGCATAATCAAATAAATGCACAACCCAAAAAAAATGTAGTAGCAAACGCCGAATTTGGCCTGCCGATTCGTCTTTGGAAAAGTTTGTGTAACGCTGCTGAAATCGGTGAATTTCAGAAATGGGCCGAAACAGGCAAAAAGCACATTCAGCGTTTAACTGAACAATTGACGGCAGGAAGTTTTGAGGTAAATGGAAAAAGTACTTTTAAAGAAGAATTTGTAACCGCTGGTGGTGTTGATTTATCAGAAATTGATTTTGAAACATTTAGTTTGAAACAATATCCAAGCCTTTTTATGGCGGGAGAAGTACTAAATATTGATGCCATCACGGGTGGATTTAATTTTCAAGCCGCTTGGACTGGCGGTTGGATTGCTGCCCAAAACTTATAATTTCTTTTTTCGTGTTACTTGTAAAATTTCTGAAAAAATTGATTTTTCATGAATTTCATCTAAAATAATGGCTTCTTGCAAGATTTCTTTGAAAATGGCCTCTTTATTCTTTAAATCTTCTAGGTCTTTGAATGTAATACCATGGATAAATTTTCTTTTTTTAGATTCAAGCAATCCTTGTTCGTTTGACATCTGAAAACCACGATGAAAGCCTACTTCAATTCCTTTGTTTTTATTCAATACAACAAAATAACAAAGTTCGTTTTTTACACCAAACATAGCAGTATTAAACAAAAAACGCTCTCTCATTTTCGGATGAGCATTTAATATTGAATTTCTAAGTTGATTCATCAATGCTGCATTTAAAGGCTCCTGACTTTCGATAAAATCTTCTATTGAAATGTATTTATTCATTATCAAGCAGTTAGGTATTTTTAATCGATAAAATTGTTTTTCATAAAAAACTGATTGATAGTATTTTATGGCAAAGTGGGCTGTCGACTATTGCCCGCGGACTACTTAAGTGAAGTTTTTGTAATTATGGAGCCGACAAACATCCCAACTATACTTGCAAGTAATCCCCAAATCATTGAGGGGATTTTGTTTTCGAAAAACTCAAAGTAAGTCCAAACACCTGTGCCCAAAGTCATCGAAAGTATTGCACCGAGGGCATTGGCTTTTTTCCAATAAAGTCCAGATACTAAAGGAACGAATAATGCAACCAAACTTAGAGCCGAAGATTCACCAACTAGCTCATAAATTTCTGATTTATAGAGCGAAAGAGCGACTCCAATCAAAGTGATTCCGATTACTGAAAGCCGCATGATTTTTAGTAGTTTTTTGTCGTTTATTTTTTCTCCGTATAAAGGTTTGATTAAATTTTCCCCTAAAACTGTTGCAGGAGCTAATATTGCTCCACTGCAAGTGCTTAAAATTGCTGATAATAAAGCTCCGAAAAATATTATTTGCATACCTATTCCTGAGTGTTTTAAGACTAAAATAGGAATTAGCATTTGAGAATCGCTTTGTTTTAGGTCTGAATATAATATTGTGCCACACAAAGCAATGATAAGTGGCATGCAAGCAATCGTCAGATACATCAACGCCGACAAGTAAGCACTTTGTACGGCCACTTTTTCGGATTTGGCTGAAAGTGTTCGCTGAAATACGTCTTGTTGAGGGATTGATCCCCAGCCAATTGTGACCCAAGCAGCAAAATAAGTAACCCAACTTGTAAATGTATTTTCTTTGGGAGTAAATCTAAAAAAATCTTTAGGAGTTTTAATTAGAATTTGGTTTAATCCGCCAACTTGGCTGACGAGTTCGAACAATAGAACTAACATTCCAATGATAATTATGGCAGTTTGGAAAGTATCGGTAATCGCAACTGACCACATGCCTCCTACATAAGTATAAAACAAAACTATTGCTGCACAAATGATAACGCCAAAAGCGAATGGCACATCGGCAATTGATTGTAAGACAATAGCAAGTGCTACAAGTTGTGCCGCAATCCAACTAAAATAGGATGGAATCATAAAAATTGCTGAAATCCATTCTACTTTTCTACTGTACCTAATTTTGAAATAATCACTAAATGTTAAGATATTTAGCTTGTATAATGGGCGAGCAAAAAATAGGCCAATTAAAAGAAGACATAAGGCCGCACCGAATGGGTCTTCAATAACTCCCAAAAGTCCATGTTCAACAAATTCGGAGGAAGCTCCCATAACTGTTTCTGAACCAAACCATGTAGCAAATAATCCTGAAGCTACAACGTACGTTGGCATCCGTCGGCCTGCGATAGCAAAGTCGCTGGAGGTCTTCACAAATCTTGAAGCATACCACCCTACAAAAATTGTTGTTAAAAGGTAGAGAACAATAAAGCTGATCAACATTTTTTGGTAAAATCTTTGATTTAGACTTAGTTTTTTGCAAAAATCAGAAAAAAAACTTAATTCGAGGTGACTTTATTTTTATTTTTCAGTCATTATTTATAATTTTCGAAATAGAATAACAAGTTTTAATTTATTCCCTTGCTGTGACTCATTTAATAGAACGATTTACTGAAATTTTAAGAAAAGGTAAGTATAATTCGCAAACTATAGCCGCTTATAGAAATGCTATCTTTGTGTTTTACAATCATTTTAGGGATTTACCACAAAGTAAAATTACCGAAGAACTAATTTCTGCCTATTTGGTTAATCTTAACGATAAAAAAGGTGGTGGTACTACTGATGCTGCCCTTCAAGCTGGAAAGGCGATAAAATTGTTTTATGAAGTGATATTCAATCGAAAATTTGGTATTAAAGCCAATGGAGGTTCGAAAAACGAGGATTTGCCAGATATTTTGACAGAAGCAGAGGTAACCAAAATTATTCAAGTATTAGATAATCTTAAGCATAAGGCTTTGATGGCGATTATTTATGCTGCAGGCCTGAAATTGAGTGATGTCTTAAACTTGAAAGTAGCCGATATAGATTTTGATAAAGGAGAAATCATTTTAATGTCAACAAAATCTGAAAAAGGGCGGACCTTGATGCTTCCGAAAAAATTAGAACCTATCTTGAAAGCCTATATTGAGAAATATAATCCACAAAATTTGTTTTTTGGTGGTGAAAATGGAAAAACTTACAGTCCGAGAAGTGTACAGTTGGTTTTTCAACAAGCCATGTCAAAAGCTAAAATTGAAAAAGATGCTTCTGTGCATAATCTTAGACATAGTTATGCTGTACACTGTATAGAAAGAGGGATGGATATACATTTACTACAAACAATTTTAGGACATAAATACTTACAAACCACATCAGTTTATAATCAAATTGCACAAGTTGAGCTTGTAAATATTCGAAGTCCGTTTGAAGATCTTGATATTTAATTTTGAATACTGAGTTTGTCTAATCTTTAATTTAGACAATTAACTCAGAATTCGAAAATTAGCATCTTTCCAAAAGCAAAAGTATTTTAGTAGATTAACTTAAAAAGTTCACATTTAAGTCTTTTTGATTAATTTTGAGATGTTTTTTATTTAAAAATGAGTGCTTGTTTTACTAGAATCTTTTTAAAAAAGTTTTTTAATTAAATTTATAGAAAACATCTTAATAAGTAAAAAGACAATATTAAACGACAAGTTAAAATCCTATAACTTATTGATAGCGAGTGTTTTATTGCTGCGGCAAACTATCTAGTGTCTCGAATTTTATGTCTTTTGTGTCAGTTAAATAATGGCCAAACAATACTTTACTAAAGAAAAAATAATCAAAAAGGTTTACTGTATAGACTTAGTGTTTTCTGATATGATTG
>JAFEIL010000157.1 GCA_017495105.1 Emticicia sp.
GTTAAAAGTATGATTCTCTCCTTTTTATCCATTACTATTTCATGACAATCGTTTACAGGATAAGTGTTTGGATCTAAAGCTCCCCATTCTTTATTTACTTTATATCTATAATCGCCATGGCCAATAACTAAATCCTCTGTTGTACCGAAGGCTAAGCTACCAATAGGTTTAGTCAATAATGTGCCGCTCATTACTATTGATGCATCTTGGATAAAAGCTCTTCTATTCATAAAATATTATTTTTTAACTAAAATGTAATCATCACCATTATTGATTTTTACTTTAGGATATTTTTTTTTACAGTTTTCTACCCCGTTAGGTGTTACCTTACTACTCCAACAGTAAATGTTTTTTATTGCACTTATTCCACACAATTGCATTAAACCAGCATCGTCAATTCTAGTTCCGATGATGTTTAAGTATTGTAATTTACTCATTTTTTTAAGGTCGTTAACTGCTAAATTAGAAACACTAGTGTTGGCAAGATTAAGTTTTAAAACGTTTTTACATTGACTTATAAATTTAAAAGCCTGATCATTGATTTGAGTATTTGCCAGATTTAACCAAGCAATATTATCGTCAATTTCTTGTAAATCATTAAGCTGTTGATTTGAAAGACTAGATAAACTTACTGCATTTATATCCAAATAAGGACTTCCTTTAGAGATACTGTTTACTTCCCAAAGCTTTTCCTTTAGCTTTACAATAAGCAAAGAATCTGCTTTTTTAATAGATGGTAAACCTAGGCTTGGTTCAGACCTTTGACTTGATACAGCCAGAAATGCACGAATAGTGTCATTTTTAATTGCCTCACTAATGCTGATTTCCTCTGATGCTCCATTATTAATCCACCATTTTAAAAGTGCTATTTCATTGCCGGTAAGCTGTTTTTTTCCTTTTGGAGGCATTCGTTTTTTATCATCCAAATCAAGTAAAGTCCTCTTTACAAGTTCACTATGTAGAGCATCACCTGGTAGTATTGCTGGCCCAGTTTTTCCACCTTTAAGTAATGCAGCATAGGTCTGCATTTTAAGATTGCCTTTTGTTTTATTTGGATTATGGCAACTGTAGCATTTTTCACTTAAAATGGGTGTAATTACTTTTTCATAAACACTACCATTTGATGTATCAGTTACCGGAACAAATGCCCCTTTGCTAGCAATTTTGTCAATATCCTTTAAGTTGTCTATCGATAAAAAATCCTCCCCATGGGTAAGACTACCTCCATAATGGCCAGCCAAAACTAAAAACAATAACATAGAACCAAAAAGTAGATTTGATACTATTTTAAATTTTGAAAAGCCCGAACCTTTATTTTTCCAAGCCCACAAGACAACCGTAAAAAAGCTAAGAATTATACCTGTCCACTTATGTTTGTTTAGCAAATCCTCATCGTATTCAGAAGACAATGAAAGAAACCAACCTAAGATGGCCGCAGAAACAGACGATACCGCTCCAATCAACAATACTAATTGAATTTGTGCAGGCGAAGTTTTTTTTGGAAATAGATATTCTAGTATAGCAGCCAATGCGAGAATACCTATAGGAAGATGAACCATCAATGGATGTAAACGCCCAATAAAATCTAAATTCATGCTAATATATCTTTAATAACTTGACCATGAACATCTGTCAAACGATACCTCCGACCTTCATTTTTATAGATAAATTTTTCGTGGTCAATTCCTAGCATGTAAAGTAAGGTAGCCTGAAAATCATGAACATGTACTTTGTCTTTTACTACATTATGAGCAAAATCGTCAGTTTGTCCATATACCAGTCCTGGTTTTACGCCACCTCCGGCCATCCAAGTTGTATAGGCACCTGGGTGATGGTCACGACCAAAACCTTCTGGTGTAAGTTTTCCTTGTGAGAAGCTAGTTCGACCAAATTCTCCTCCCCATATCACCAAAGTGTCATCTAACAATCCCCTTTGCTTTAAATCCTTTACTAAAGCCGCCGAGGCTTGGTCGGTCTGTTTGGTAGCCTTACGAATACCCGACGATATGCTACCATGATGGTCCCAGCCTAAATGATAAAGTTGTACAAATCGTACATCCTTTTCTATAAGCCTTCTTGCAGTAATACAATTATGAGCAAATGTACCCGGCTTGGTAACGTCGGGGCCATACATGTCTAAAATATGCTTTGGCTCTTTTGAAAGATCAAGGATATCAGGCACAGCCATTTGCATTTTATAAGCCATTTCTGCCTGGGTAATTTGACTTTCAATTTCAGGGTCTTGCCATTTTTCGTTTTGAACAATATTGAATTGCTTAATAAAATCCAAAGCCCTTCTCCTATCCATCCTTTCTACACCATCGGGTGTTTTTAAAAAAAGTACAGGATCTTTAACAGATAAAAATTGAACCCCTTGGTGATAAGAAGGTAAAAACCCACTACTCCATGCGGCACTACTTATGGGCTGATCGCCTCCGCCTTTTGATAACATTACAATAAAGGCAGGTAAATTTTGATTCATACTTCCCAAGCCATAACTTAACCAAGACCCTATACAAGGTCTACCGCTCAATTGATTTCCTGTTTGGGTAAAAATCATTGCGGGTTCATGATTTATTTGGTCGGTAACCATACTTTTAATAATACATAATTCATCTACTATGGAAGCAGTATGAGGAATTAGTTCACTAAGATAAGTACTGTTTGAACCATACTGCGAAAAATTACAAGCAGGCATGGCCAACGGAAATGAATACTGATTACTTGTCATACCCGAAACCCTATTGGCTCCCATTACCGAAGGGGGGATTTCTTTCCCATGCATCTTATAAAGCATGGGTTTATAGTCAAAAAGTTCCATTTGAGATGGTCCTCCACTTTGAAACAAATAAATTACTCTTTTGGCAGTAGGCATAAAATGCGGACTTCCTAGTGGCCGGTTTTCTTGCTCTACAGGTTCAGGAATTTTATTTTCTTTTTTAACAGCTTCTGGTTTTGATTTACAACCAACCAACCCTTGTAATGCTATTCCACCTAGGCCTATCGCGGAGCCTAATAGAAAATCTCTCCTTTTGGCATTATATTGAATCTTTTGTATCTCGTCCATTTTTTGTTTATTTTCTGGTAAAAAATTCATCGGTATTCATGACGATAGCGGCTACACTAGCAAAAGATGCAAGGGAGACTTTATCTGATATTGACTTTCTATCATAACCAGTAGAAAGATACTTAACAGCTTTGGCGGGTTGTTTTCCAAAGTTCTTTTTTTCTGCCTTATATAATTCGTTCAGCAGAATAATTTCTTTAGTTTGGGGTTTCCGACCTGTAATGAGCCTAAAACAATAATTCAATTGATTTTCTAGTGAACTTCCACCATTTTGAATCGAATGCCAAGCCAAACTACGTGCAGCCTCGATAATCTGTGGGTCATTAAGCATAGCAAGCGATTGCATCGGAGAACTGGAGACTTGGCGTTTTACAGTACAGAGTGACCTATCTGGTGCATCAAATATTTGAAGAAACGGCACAACACTCGTTCTTTTTCGGATGGTATAAATACTTTTACGGTATAAATCATCGCCGGTTGAAGTAGTATAAACATACTTCCAGGACTTATCGGTTAGCTCGTCCCATAAGCCTGTAGGTTGGTATGGATAAACGCTGGGGCCGCCAATTTTAGAGGTAAGTAATTGACCAATTTTAAGGGCGTTATCCCGTATCATTTCCGCAGGATATCTATATCTTGGGCTACGGCTTAACAGTTCATTGTTTGGGTCTTTTTTAATAGAGGCAATACTTGCAATCGCTGACTGCTGATAGGTAGAACTCATATAAATAT
>JAFEIL010000467.1 GCA_017495105.1 Emticicia sp.
TTGATAGAATCCAGCATCAAAGAATTCACTTTGCATCTGCCATGACATTATTGGGCTATTCCGATGGAGCAGATTTTCAGGAAGGAGTAAGTTATTTACAATTGGCCGAATTTATCATGCAGAACGGGGTAAATATCGAAAAAGATTTAGAAGAACTCTGGCGACGAATCGTTTTTAGTATTTGTGTATCAAATACCGACGACCACCTCCGAAATCATGGTTTTTTACTCACACCCAAAGGTTGGGAATTATCACCTGCTTATGATATAAATCCAAACGAAAATGGTTCTGGTTTGAAACTCAACATTAGTGAAACAGATAACGCTTTAGAAATAGATTTAGCCATAGAAGTAGCTCCCTATTTTCGTATCAAAAACGATAAAGCCAAGCAAATAGTAGAATCAGTAAAAAAAGCAGTTTCTATATGGAAAACCGTTGCAACTCAATACAAAATCAGCAAAAATGACCAAGAATTGATGAGCAGAGCATTTGAAAATAGTTTATAGAACCATTTACTTTGACACAGTTTAAAAAATAGTCTCGTAGCAATCGGTCGCAAAAACTACCTATTCGCAGGCACTCACGAATCTGCTCAAAGGAACGCCATCATGTACACATTTATGAGCGATTGCAAAAAACACAACGTAAATCCAGAAGCTTGGCTCAACTATGTATTAGAAAAAATACCGTCAGCAAGCATTCTTGAATTAGAAAATTTATTACCGCAAAATTTTAACTTAATAGACGGGGGTAATTAAGGGCTTACGGTTAATCCATCAAAACTGCCTTTGGTTATAGAATAAATCTCTTCTTCTTTTTCTGCATCTGAGTTTTTTGAAATGATATTTAGACCGCTTTCTATAAATAGTTTTTTACTTACTGAATAATCAATATTAACACCAAAGTTGTAAGATGGTGTTAGTTTATAAGTATCATTAAATGGATATCTTTTGTTTTCTGCCAACTCCTGTGGTTTTAGTTTGCTTACATTTCCTCCTGCATAAACGCCAAATTGCCACTTGCTTTGTGCCATTGCATTTTGCTGTAAGTAGCATAAAACTATGCTGATGATTAGTTTTTGTAATGTTGCCTGCTTCATTTTTTATAAATAGTGTGTTTTTATTTAGATTTTATCAATTTTATACTTCACTTATGCCGTTGTAACAACGGCTAACATAACGACTAAATTTACATTTAGCCGAACTTATGGAACATTTTGCCTAACGGGGCTGCCGAGTTCACCCCGACAAAAACCTCAGAGAAATCTGAGGTTTTTTTGTTTTAAAGAACTTTTAATTGAGTAGAAATTGTCAGTTTGAATCTGGCGGGGACGCCGAGTTCACCCCGACAAAATCTTCAGAGAAATCTAAGGATTTTTTGTGTTTGATGAATTTCAAAAAATAACCCGATATTATTCTATTCAAATTTGATGGGGAGGCCAGTTCACACCGATTTATAATTGAAATATTCATCACCGGAAAAATAAAAAAAGCCAATCATGCAGTTTCGCACAATTGGCTTTTTCATTAAAGACTCATCACCAAATTACTTTGGTAAAACAACTGTGTCAATTACGTGAATTACACCATTAGTTGCATTTAGGTCAGTGGCTGTTATAGTTGAAATTCCGCCTTTTTCGTCAGTCAAAATTACGCTTGAACCCTTCAAAGAAGCTTTCAATTTTCCACCTTGTACTGTTGTTAAAGTTGCTGTTCCATTACCAGCTTTGATTGCTGCAACAACGTCGGTAGCACTAAATTTTCCTGCTACAACGTGGTATGTCAAGATTGCTGTCAAAGTTGCTTTGTTTTCTGGTTTTACCAAAGTCGCAACCGTTCCTGCTGGTAATTTATCGAAAGCAGCATTGGTTGGAGCAAATACTGTAAATGGACCAGCACTTTTAAGTGTTTCCACTAAACCCGCTGCTTTTACTGCTGCAACAAGCGTTGTGTGGTCTTTTGAACCTACTGCAATGTCAACAATGTCTGATTTTTGAGCGAAAGTACTTACTGAGATAAGTACTGAAACGAATACTAATGCTAAATTTTTCATTTGATTTTTTAAGCGGAACGCCGCATCGGTTTAATGTTAAATGTTTAATTTTTATATTTGTTGAGTTAACTAACGGAAAAAATTAAAATTAGATTTAAAAATTAAAAAATAATTTATAAGTCGTTTAAAATCAGTTTGCTAAATCAGTTGTCTATAAGCTAAATTCAAAGTGTTAATTTATCAACTTATATCTATATAAGTTTTTGTTTAACTTATTTGTTTTAAAATTAAACAAATATATTTTTGGCATAGATTTTAGATACTTAAAAGTCTGATTTTTGGGTGAAGAAAATATTCAAATTTTGTTTACCTTGCGATATTATTTTTTAACAAAATCTTGAAAAACGAACCATGACAGTAGAGAGCAACATGCTGATTATTCCAAAATCCACCATGCAATCTACCTTTGAGGGTATATTGTTGAATAACGGTTTAAGTGAAAACAAAGCAAAAACTTGTGCCGAAATTTTCACCATCAATAGCCTTGATGGAATCTACACGCACGGGGTAAATCGTTTTCCAAGATTTATAAAATATCTGAAAGGCGGTTTTGTGAAACCAAATGCTGAGCCAAGTTTAGTTTCGAAATTTGGTGGAATTGAGCAATGGGATGGTAATCTCGGTCCTGGCCCACTAAATGCCATTCATGCAACCTATACGGCCATGAGATTGGCCAAAGAACACGGAATCGGTTGCGTAGGTTTATCAAATACAAATCATTGGATGCGTGGCGGAGCTTACGGCTGGCAAGCTGCCAAAGCAGGTTTTATTTTTATTGGTTGGACGAACACAATAGCCAATATGCCCGCTTGGGGAGCAACAGATGCTAAGTTGGGTAATAATCCTTTGGTGATGGCATTACCTTACGAAAACGAAGCGATTGTGTTGGATATGGCTATGTCACAGTATTCGTTTGGGGCAATGGAATTGGCTGCAATGAAGGGCGAAAAATTATCAGTTGCGGGTGGCTATGATAGCGATGGAAATATTTCGGATGACCCAAATGCGATTCTGAAATCTTGGCGTTCGATGCCAGTTGGATATTGGAAAGGAGCGGGGCTTTCGCTTTTACTCGATATCCTGTCGGTGGTGCTTTCGGGTGGACTTTCTTCGCATGAAATCAGCAAGGAAGAAGTTGAATATAGACTTTCGCAGGTTTATATTGCTATTGATATTTCAAAATTAGGCAATAATTCGTCGATTTCGGCGGCTGTCGAACGAATCATCGAAGATTATCATCAATCAATTTCTATTGATGATTCCAAGAAAATCACTTTCCCAGGCGAGCGAGTACTGAATACAAGAGAAAAAAATACAGCTAGCGGAATTCCAGTTTTAAAAAACATTTGGGAAGAAATCTTGTCGTTATAAAAACCCTTTGTGAAATTTAGTGCCTTAGTGGTAAAATCCTAAGTCTTTCTTTTCTTCTTTTTAGCCGAAGGGAAAAGTACATTGTTTAAAATAAGACGATACCCTGGCGAATGTGGAAAAAGATTTAAGTCAGTGGGTGTTCGGTGAAAACCTCGACGACCTTCGGGGTCATGTCCACCATAAAACACCCATTGACCAAGCCCAATTTCGCCGTATATATATCTGTTCGATTCCTTACTTTCACCCATCACCAAAACGTTTGATTTGACTGTTTTTTTATTAAAAGCAGTCGTTTGACCCATAAATTCTCGAATCAAATGCTCATGATTTTGCACCAACATAGCCGGAATAAAATCCCATTTGGCTGAAAAATCGAATAGGTTGAAGTAACTATTAATTTCCTCATCAAATCTACCATTTGAAGCGTTTATATCAGAAAACGACATCGAATTATAACCGTAACCATCGCCATCGTTGAGATACAGAGTAAAATCTTCAAATGCAAAAGTTTTATTAAAATCGAGCCTTTCTTGAGCCTTATTGTCAACATTATCGCCATCGAAGCGACTACTTACAATATCAACTCCTTCGGCAGAAAGAGCAATATCAAGTGTTTCTGCACCCGAACACATCGCAAATAAAAATCCTCCTCCCATACAATAGGTTTTGATGGTTTTGGCAACATCAAGTTTGAGTGCCGAAATCTTATTGTACTTAAATCGTTGGGCAATTTCTTCTTGAGCTTTCATGTCTTTATAGCTCATTCGACGCATATTTCGGCCAAATTGTCCAGTAAAATCTTCATGATGCAGGTGTAGCCAATCGTATTTATTAAGGTCGCCTCGCAGAATTTCTTCATCATAAACTACCTCAAATGGTATTTCGGCGTATTTCAGCACCTGTAAAACAGCATCGGTATCTTCAAACGATGAAAGACTGATTTTTGAAGGCGTATAAACTGCAATACGTGCTGCTTTGTGCAGTCGCATGATTTCCATGTTTAAATCAGGATTCGAGATTTGTTGTTTAAGTGTTTGTACATCGGCATCCGAAATTATATCAAACGAAACGCCTCGAATCAAGCATTCTTTTTGAGTATTTGATGTATAATTTATCAAAAAACTCCCTCCTCGATAATTGAGTAGCCAGTCGATTTCGGTATTATTTTTTAGGCTTGTATAGGCTATTCCATAAGCTTTTAGATGATTAGTTTGGCTATCATCCATCGGAATCAAAATGGCATTAGCGAAACTTTGCCCCGCAAACAAGAGCAATAACAGAGGAAGAAATCTATTAGACATGGCTCAAGTATTTAAAGAATTTTATCAAATATACTGAAAAGAATTCTTAATAAAATGCTTGTTGAATATAAATATATTCCTTGATAATCAGAATGTTATGTAAAACCAAGTCTATTGGAAGTAGGAAATCTTTTAAGTTATCGGCTTACCAAGAGTTGACTATTGAAAACTTATAAAATAAGACTTTGAGCTGCACTTTTGCCCGAGATAAATGCTCCTTCGATACTACCAATCCCAAAACCATCTCCCGCAAAAATCAGAGGAAATTTGGTAGTATTCGATGCCAAAAAATTATCAGCGTAGCGTTCGGAAGCCAAACTGTATCGCCATCGATGCACTTGATAACTTTCTACCGAATCAGCAGGAATCAAATCTGTTATTTCGGAAAGTAATTGATTGCCAATTTTGGTCAAATCATCATCAAAATGTGCTAAACTAAAAACTGGATTGGCATGAATAGTTGCCGAGAAAATCGGAGAAATTCCTTTTTGAAAATTATCGGCAATCCAAGAAATATTGCCTTTCTGAAGGCTGATTCCGCCTGGACTCGGAATATTTGTTTGGTTTTTCAAACTTGCCATGACGGTAATACACGGCTGATAATGAATACTTTGTAAGGATTCAATCTCTTCAAATGCTAAATTACTTTTCTGTAATATTTCAATGGTTTGTGGTGCAGGAGTGGTGCAAATCAAAGCATTAGATTCGTAGAAATTGCCTGCTTCGGTTGTTACTTTACAACCGTTTTCGGTTTCTGAAATACTGATTACTTTTTCGTTAGTTTTAATATTGAGCCCTTCTGCCAAAAACTTCGGAATCGTATTCATTCCATCAATACCGATAATTCTTGCGTGTGAAAAGGTCTTATCTCCTTCTTGCAAATTCCATTCTTTGGCAATGTTTTTTTGAATAATATTATGTGTAAATGCTTGAAAATCAGTAGTTTTTGTAGAAAAATATTGAGCTCCATGGTCAAAACGAGCTTCACCTGCTCTGCGAGTTGCCATACGACCGCCTACACCTCTTCCTTTATCGAGAATGATTACTTCCCAATTATTTTTTATTAATTCATGGGCGGCTGTCAAACCAGATAAACCCGCTCCGATGATGATGCAAGACTTTTTCAATTTAATGTAATATTTTTGGTGAAATGTTTTATAAACTACTGATAGACAGTGCTATGCTTTATAATTAGCTAAGGATTTCCGTCCGTGGACTTTCTTATTTAACCATCATCTGTACGAAAGGTTTATTTTTTTCTTTGTAACCAACGATTGGCTTTATAGCTCAGCCAAGCCGAACCAGCTCCAATGACCGCTCCAGCCAATACATCGCTCGGATAATGTACTCCTAAGTGTAAGCGTGAGTAAGCAACTGCTCCCGCCCATGTGTAAGCAGGTACAACGACATACCATTTTTTGAAAGTCAGACTTAATGAAGTTGCTGTTGAGAAGGCCGCAGTAGTATGTCCAGATGGAAAAGCAGGGTCATTTTCTATGTAATATGGAAGAATAATGGGGTAGGCTATATATGGGCGATCACGATTGATTATTTTTTTGAGTGAATAGGTGGTTCCCATCGAAATCGCTAGTGAAGCCAATGAGGTAAGCCCTTGTCGTTGGAGGTTTTTGTCTTTCTTGATAAGGCCCGAACCCAACAAGCTGATTGGAAAGGCAACACTTAAAGGATACACCGATTTGCTAATGCTATTGAATGGTTTATCAAGATTTTGGTTGCGGTCTTGATTGATGTCTTTGAGAATATCAATGTCAAGATTTTGAGCAAAAGGACTGAAACTTATAAGAAAAAGTGTAATGAAAATTGTAGTGATTTTTGTCATTGTTTTGGGTGTAGAACAAGCTACTAACTTGTTGGTAAGTATTGGGAGTAGTTAGGAATTTGAATTTATTTCTTAATAACTTAATCCTTTTTATCCACTTTTCGGGCAAACAGGATGTTCGCTCCACAGTTAAGCTATTTGATTATAACTCGTTCATTACTAAGCAAATGTTGGTTTTCTTCGAGAGTCATACTTGATTTTTCGTTGTCGAAGTCGTCTTTATACGCTTCTTTTAACTGTTTACGTTTGATAGCTTCGAGGCAACGTCTGACGTCGTTTCGGTCTTCAAGTTCGAGCATCGGTACTTCGGCTGGCTTGCCGTTATCGTCTTTGGCAACCATCGTAAAATACGAGGTATTAGTATGCTTTTGTTCGCCAGTTTTTACATTTTCTGATACTACTCTAATGCCAATTACCATTGAGCTTCGACCTACATAATTTACAGAGGCATGAAGTGAAAGTAATTCGCCAACCTCAATTGGTTGTAAGAAATTTACACCATCAACCGACACAGTAACAACATACGCACCTGCGTGTTTCGAAGCACAGGCATAAGCCACTTTGTCCATGAGTGAAAGAAGAATTCCTCCATGAATTTTGCCACCAAAATTGGCATAAGATGGAATCATTAATTCGGTAATTGTAGTGCGTGAATAAGAGATAGGTTTCGATTTTTGCATTGATTTATAAAAAATTGTAGAACTCATTGTAAAGATAGGGGAGTTTTAAAATAAAACAAAAACGCCACCGCAATCTTGTGCTGTGGCGTTTAAAATAAACCCTAACCCATAAAAATTAATATTGCTTTTATAATATTGCCCCATAAATTATTAAAAGGCACTTTGCTTTTCAATTTTGTTATAATTATTAATTATAAAAATTTATTTTTGTGTTTTTTCAAGATTGTTTACTTTGGCTTCGAGAACCTCAATTTGCTTATTTGCCTTAATCATATAAAGTGTAAGCTCTTCGATTTTCTCTAATAATTTAGCACTTGTTTCCATTACATCCATGCCACTTTTTGCCATTTGTTCAGCCGATGGAACGTTTGGTAAATGATGGTAGTAATCGATATGTTTTTCAACATCTCTGAGTGGCATTAACTTATATCCATTTTCGAAAACATAATCGGCCCAACGGTCAGAATTAGCTACTGCTACTCTTACCCTTTCGGTCAAGATTCCGCCTTTAACGTACAATTGAAAGTCTCCAGGGAATGAGTTGATACCCGTTCCGATTACTACTTTCCCATTGTTTGAATTT
The DNA here is from genome assembly GCA_017495105.1 of Emticicia sp. GTDB lineage: Bacteria > Bacteroidota > Bacteroidia > Cytophagales > Spirosomataceae > Emticicia. The sequence goes on from JAFEIL010000467.1 coordinate 7,828, forward strand.
TGCAAACGGCCATCAGTGATTGCCCAACCTGCTCCAGTATTACCTCCGCCAGTTGTTACTCCATCATTGACCAAAATTACGTTTCCATTATCATCAACCGAAAGCACTTTTCCGTATCTATCACCTGCTGCAGATGACGATTTAAGTTTTGCAAACTGTAAACCGCTCACACCATCCGTACTTGTCGAGATTACAACACCTTTAGTATTATTGTTTAAAATAGCCCCACCTGTGTCGGTCTTCCAAAGTTCGACTGTTGGCGTTGTTCCTCCATTTGTGGTTGGCGTATTTACCAAAATTACATTACCGTTGGCATCAACTGAAAGGACTTTTTGAGTTGTTACGGTTGGGGTATTATTGCTACTCAGTTTTGGTAAAGTCAGAGCATTGATGGAGACAGTACCTGTGTTTGCATTGCTTATGTTATCGGCTGAAACTGTCCACGATGATGGTGTATTTACAACCGTACCTGTGACACCAACTGAGTCTCTTACCAAAATTACGTTTCCGTTATCATCTACCGAAAGTACTTTTCCTGATGGTCTTGATGCAGGAAATGATAGTTTTAATTGGTTAAGAACTATGCCACTACGGTTGGTTAATGAACCATTGGTTATTAAATTGCCCGATTCGATATTAATGCCACTTTTTACTGATAAACCATTACTGATGTTGGCTTTACCAAGGTTTGAATTAACGATGTCGTTACCACTAATTGTCCAAGGTGAAGGTGTACTATTCGGTACATTTCCTAGAACTACATTTCCTGCATTATCAACAGTTAAGAATTTTTGTGTTGAAATCGGTGAAATTGATTCGCTTGTGAAAGGTAGAGTAAGACCATTGTTGATTATAACTCTACCTGTATTGCTGTTGACAATTGTTGTGCCTGAAGCTGACCACAACGATGAAACTACTGGTGTTGAACTACTGACTACGCCTACCGAATCTTTCACCAAGATTACATTTCCGTTATCATCCACCGAAAGTACTTTACCGTAGCCTTTTCCTGCTGGATTTGAGGCTTTCAACTGAGCAAACTGTAATCCACTTTTATTTTCTACGGCACTATTTAGCTCTAAAGTACCAGATTGTAAGCGAAAACCATTTTTTGCCCAAAGTCCATTGTTAATGTAAACGCCACCTGTATTTTTATTGGAAATATTTGTCCCGTCTAAAGTCCAATCAGATGCAGGAGTTGTAGCAATGCTTGGTGGCACATTAGCCAAAATTACATTACCTGTATTATCAACAGTCAAGAATTTTTGTGTTGAAATCGGTGTAATTGTTTCACTTGTAAAAGGTAAAGTAATACCATTGTTGATTATGACTCTACCTGTATTGCTATTGACAATTGATGTACCTGAAATTGCCCATAACGACGAAACTACTGGTGTGCCGACTACGCCCACCGAATCTTTCACCAAGATTACATTTCCGTTATCATCCACTGAAAGTACTTTTCCATAGCCTTTTGCTGCAGGATTTGAGGCTTTCAACTGAGCAAATTGTAATCCACTTTTGTTTTCTACGGCACTATTAAGCTCTAATGTGCCAGATTGTAAGCGGAAACCATTTTTTGCCCAAAGTCCATTATTGATATAAACGCCACCTGTATTTTTGTTGGAAATATTTGTCCCGTCTAAAGTCCAATCAGATATTGGGGCTGTGCTTGGTGGCACATTGGCCAAAATTACATTACCTGTTTTATCAACTGTTAGGAATTTTTGAGCTGATGTTGAAACTGTAATATCACTGTTTAATTTCGATAAAATCAAACTATTATTGATATTAACCGAACCAATATTGCTATTGCCGATATTGTCACCATTGATATTCCAAGGTGAAGTACTCACAGGTATTGTGCTGCCAGTGGCCACAGAATCTCTTACCAAGATTACATTTCCGTTATCATCTACCGAAAGTACTTTTCCATTAGGACGAAATGCCGTATTTGAAGCCTTAATGTTTCCTAATTGTATGAGACCATTTAATGTTACTTTACCTGCATTTGTGTTAGACAGTGTACTGCCATTGAGTCCCCAATATGAAGGAGCTGAAGTGCTAATTGAGTCACGGGCTAAAACAATTAAACCATTATCATCTACTGTTAAGATTTTGCCATTTGATTTAATTGTTGGCGAAATCGTACGAAGGCTTTTGAATCGGATATTACTCAAAATTACATCGCCAGCATTGTTGTTCTCGATAGAACTGCCTTTTAAAGTCCAATAACTCGGTGCTGACACAGCTGTCGTGGATGAAGTTCCGACCGAGTCGCGTACTAAAATCACTCGTCCTTGTTTATCGACAGATAAAACTTTAAGATTTGATTTTTCGGCAGGGGAATCACTATTCAATTGCTTAAATTCTAAACCACTTAGATTTACTGTTTTACTATCAACTGATAACGCACTTCCAGGGTTTTGGGTGTTGATTCCTACACGTGCTTTATCGAAATCGCCATAAATAAGTGCTACGTTTTGAAAATTATTATCAATATACAATTTATTATTTCCAATCTCATTCATACCTGCCTTGTAACCAATAAAGACATTACCATCGCCCACCGAACGTAGGCCTGCCTGTGTACCAACACCTACATTCTGTGAACCCGAAATATTAGTATATAAGGAATTTGCTCCAACAGCTACATTGTCACTACCTGTTTGGCTACGAAGTAATGACTGATAACCAATCGCAATATTATTCAGACCTAAGTTAGCATCATGCAAAGCATAAGCACCGATGGCAATAGAGTTATAGCCGAGACTTCGATGGCCAGCTCTATAACCGAAAAAAGTATTGCCAAAACGAAAATCAATCAAACCTGAACGATAATTATTAACTTTAAAAACCAAAGATGTAGTATCTACTGTACCAAGAAAATTTTGTTCAGCATTTAAACCGGAATTTCCTCCTATACTCCAACCAGAACTTCCAGTTGAAGGAGCTGAGGAAAAGGGGTCTGAATTAATTGGTGCACCATCAATATTGCGGGCATAAAGACCTTTCCAAACTTCTCCATCAAAGAAATAGAAACCTGTAAAAAAATCAATCTGATAAACCATTAAACCTGTTGCTGGATTCTTAACACCTGCTCTTTGGGCTAAGGTCATTCGAGGAATCAGTAAGCCTTTTGATGTAGAAGTGAGGTCCAATAATGCCGAACTATCGGGCTTTAAGGTGCCTATACCAACATTTGCGTTCTGTGCGAGTGTGGTAAAGGCACTCAAAAGTAGCAACATGAATGCTCCGACTCTCAGTCGGAGATTCTTGAAAGTTAAAATTATTACAGACATTTCTTATAATTAATTAATCGTAAGTATAAAACTTACTTTCGGGTTAAGTGACTAAAAAAGGCCACAGTGTTGACTTATTCAATTCAAATAGCATGCCAAAAAAATGAACTGATTAAATATTCTATAATGGTTTGATAATCAGTGTCTTGGTGTTGATGTTTAGGTAGATATAGGTTAATTAAAGATTAAAGAAAGTTGAATGTTGGAATAGTTTGAGTACCTTTAACTGTAAAGTTTAACTTTTGCTAAGGTAACTTGATTTTGAAAAAGTAAATGGATGAAGTTTAAAAATTGCTTAATTTTTAGCAATATTCATTGATTTTCAGAGTACTTTGTGAACTAATTATACGAGATGTTTTTTGATTTTTTCTATATATGATTAAGTTTGCAGTAAGGTCTATTCTGAAAAGGAGTATTGTTCATGAATAAAATAATAATATGCAATAAATTCTACTAATAATCATAGAAAAGAATTTAATTTTGGTAAAAACCTTTTTCACCGAACAATATTACTAATGATTAATAATGAAATTTTGGGAGAAGTAAAGAAAACTAATTACTTTTGTGCCGAGTGAAGTTGGGTTGAGCAGAGGAACGTAACAGGCAAAATACTAAGAAAATTTAAGAAAATATTAAGATGAAACGAATAGCAGTTTTTACTTCAGGAGGGGATGCACCGGGTATGAATGCATGTATCAGAGCCGCAGTTAGAGGAGCAATATACCACGGTTTAGAAGTTTACGGCATAAGAAGAGGATATAATGGAATGATTACGGGTGATATTTTTCCGATGTATTCACAAACAGTAAGTAATATAGTTCAGCGTGGTGGTACAATGCTTAAATCGGCGAGAAGTAAGGAGTTCATGACTCCCGAAGGTCGTAAAAAAGCGTATGAAAACCTAATGAATGCCGGTATTGAAGGACTTGTTGCAATTGGCGGAAATGGAACATTTACAGGAGCAGAGGTTTTTTATAACGAGTACGAAATTCCAACGGTAGGGTGCCCAGGAACAATTGATAATGACCTTTATGGAACTGATTATACGATTGGTTTTGACACTGCAGTAAATACCTCACTCGAAGCAATCGACAAAATCAGAGATACTGCTGACTCTCACGACCGTGTGTTTTTTATCGAAGTAATGGGTCGTGACTCGGGATATATTGCTATCCAATCTGGTATTGGTGGTGGTGCTGAAATTGTGATGGTTCCAGAAACACACACTCCACTCAAAAAAGTAATTAGTACATTGAAAGATGGTTGGTCACGATCTAAATCTTCATCAATCGTAGTGGTTGCTGAAGGTGACGAAGAAGGACACGCCGTTGATATTGCCGAAAAAATCAAGAATCAAGTAGCCGATAAACTCGATATTCGTGTAACAACCCTCGGACACATCCAACGTGGAGGTGCACCAACTGCTTACGACCGTATTTTGGCGAGTCGCTTAGGTTTAGGAGCAGTCGAAGGACTTATCAAAGGGTACAAAAACGTAATGGCAGGAGTTGTAAACAACGAATTGGTTTTTACGCCATTTATTGATACTATCAAGAAACCAAAACCAATTCACGATGATTTGTTGAGAATGGTGCATATTTTGAGTATGTAAGACAATTGAGCATTGATAATGGAGAATGTTTCTTAAAACTAATTCTCCATTATTCATTCTCAATATTTTATTAATAATTAAATCCAACCCAACACTTTATAGGTATAGTAGCCGATTATTTCTCTGAAAATCAATTGACTGTAAGCCAAATATTCTTCTTTAGGTAAAATACTATACCAATAATAAACACGCTCGTGTGAAAGATAGTCCGCACCAAATGTGTCTATTTTTACATTTACTTTCTCAAAGCACGCACTTGCTCTTCGTAGATGAAAGCCTGAAGTAATCAGTAAATACGATTGATTTTCGAAATGCTTTTTCAGAATTTTTGAGCAGTTGAAGGCATTTTCCTGTGTATTTTGTGCGTGGGTTTCCATAAAAATAGATGATTTCGGTACTCCACTGATAATCAGGTATTTAGCAATTTCTTCTACTTCTTTTTTAGGCGTTTTTCCAAAAACACTTATTTCTCCACCACTTATCAAAACTTTCCTGATTTTTCCGTTTTTGTATAATTCTATAGTTTGGGCGATACGGTCGGCAGATTTACCGAGAAATATATTTTCTTTTGGCAATTTTTCTTCATTGATTGTCCCACCCGTTAAAATAATGCCCACGTCGTGCGTTTTTATACCTGAAATTGAGCTTGGCGGAATTTCCCAAAAAAGTAATAATTCGTTGATAAGCAATGGATTTGAGAAAATATACAGAAAAACAAATGTAGCAATGACCAATTTCTTCGATTTAGCACGGTTTTTTGTGTAAATAGCCCAGACCAGAAATAAACATAAAATGCCAATCGGCATAATGAAAAATGTTAGAAACTTAGAAGCAATATAAAACATAAGAATTCGTTTAGTTTAAGAAAAAAATCTGAGTCTTTGTTATTTTCGTAGATTCAAACAGCAACTAATTTAACAAGCCTTTAACAAAAAACACGCAATTAAGTATTTATCTTTGTGAAATAATATAAAATGAATAAAACCTGTACTGATATGAGAATTAGCCGTGCGGCGTTCCGCTACTTTAAAAGTCTATTTTTAATTGCCTCAATTATTTTTTCTGCCGAAACCTTTGCCCAAGATGGTCATTTAATTAAAGTACGAATGAAAGGAGTCGTCGAAGGAAAAACCTGTCACTTAGCCCATTTTTTTGGTTATAATCAATATATAAAGGTTGATTCGGCCAAAGTCGAGAATGGCGAACTGAATTTTAAAGGAAAAGATCCTCTTAAGGGAGGTATTTATCTGATTGTACTTTCCCCATCGAAATACTATGATTTTGCTTTAAATGGTAAAGAACAGTTCATGGAAATCGAAGGTGATACGACTGATTTTGTAAGTTCGGTGAAATTTAAAGGTTCTAAAGAAAACGAAGTTTTGTTTGGATACCGTAAATTTTTGCAAGATAAAAGTAAGGAAGCAGAAGCCATGAGTGTATTAGCAAAAATGAAAAACGACCCTAATTCTCAGGAAATGAACCGAAAGAAAATTGAACTTATTCAGAAAGAAGTAGATACTTACATAAAAAATACGGTCAAAGAAAATGAAGGCTCGTTTGCAGCTAAAGTAATCAAGGCTAATATTGACCCCGAATTGCCAAAAATATTGCCTAAAAAAGCCAATGGTCGCCCTGATTCTACATATTTATTCAATTATTACAAAGGACATTATTTTGATAATCTTGATTTTGCGGATGACCGTTTGCTCCGTTCGCCATTTATTCATAGCCGTATTGAGCGATATTTTAAAGATTTAGTTTATCAAACAACTGACTCGGTGAATCATGATGCGGATAAAATTTTGAAACTCGCCAAAAAAAACCAAGATGTTTATCGTTGGGCTTTATGGTGGGTGACGAATAAATATGAAAATAACGAAATCGTTGGACTTGATGGTGTATTTATTCACTTAGCTGAAAATTATTATTTGAAAGATGCTGATTGGTTGGACTCAACTCAACGTGCAAAATTCAAAGAAAGAGTAGATATTCTGAAGCCTTTGCAGACTGGATTAGTATTTCCTACTGTAATTGTAGCCGATTCTTTAGGCAGAGAGTATAACCCTATGCAAAGTAAAACCAAATATACAATCGTGCATTTCTACGACCCAGATTGTGGACATTGTAAAGAATCTGCACCAAAATTAATGGAGTTTCATAACAAAAATAAAGATAAAGCAACCATATATAACGTAAGCGTGACTTATGACACCAAAAAGATGAACAACTTTGTGTTTGGCTATAAAACGCAGCCGTTGTTAAATCTTTGGGATTCGAAAGGCAGGTATTATTTCAGAAAAAGTTTTGATGTATATTCTACGCCAACCAATTATATTTTAGATAATGATAAAAAAATCATCGCTCGCCGAATACCCGTCGATAAATTAGAAGATTTTATTAATTTCTACGAACGTCAGCAAATGCAAAAAATGACTGGTAATACTGAAAAATAAATAAGAGAAATCTAAAATAAAAAGCCCCGAAAATAGCGATTTTCGGGGCTTTTTTTTTATGCCAGCTTATTAATCTTCTTGGTATAAAATGCCGATAAAATAAGAATTGCCACTACAATGATGATGATTACAAAAAATAATCCATTGCTTGATATTGGGTTTTGACTTGATATTACTATGTGTAGTTCAACAAAAAAGAATAGAGTACTTATAGCGACACTGATCAAATCTAATAATTGTTTGCCGAGTTTTACTCTTTCTTCCAAATTATTATTGCTCAACTTGATAGGCAAATTTAGGTAGCTAAACGGATGCTTACGAACGCTTGCCATAAAACCAACCAAAGCCAAATTAATGATTGGAATAAAGAAAATGGTGTATTTTTCACCCCAACCGTTGGGTTTTCCATCAATGCCAAAGTGAATCGGAATTATGTCAGGCATATTGGCAAACGAATATGCTGCATAAACTAAATTGATGATAGCAATCAGAATTGCTAAAAAAACGAGTGAGTTGTTGTGAGGTTTCATTTCTGTACAGAATTTTGAATGTAAAACATCCAGTTCTACGCACGAGGCCCAAGCAGGGTGTGAGAGCTGACTAATGATACAAATTTCGGTAAGAAAATTGATTTTGTCAATGAGATTTTGATTAGTGGAGATTGGGCAGTTTGGTTGGCTTTTTAACGAATGAGATGCAGTATGGGTATTGAGTATGTTGAAAAGAATTTCTAAGCTACTTCTTCCTCTTTTTCGAACACGATATTCTCGTAAATATCTGATAAAGAAAGAGTTATTTCTAATTTCTCAAGATTAATTGTAGCATTCTGCTCAGTAAATTCTTCATAAGTCCAAAGGGCATCGCTGACTCTACTATATAATTCAACGCTTATTTCGTACTGAGAAACCAACATATAATATTGCACCGAGGCTATTGCTTTATATTTTTTCAGTTTGACTGTTTTGTCGTACTTCTCGGTCGAGGTTGATAAAACTTCAACAATTAAACTTGGATGTGTGATTTTGTTTTTCTGCCTCAAATCGAATGGATTACAAGTCAGCATTACATCTGGGTAAGGATAATAAAAATCCTTGATGGCTTCCAATTTGACACTTTCTCTGAATACGTCACAATGTTGTTTTCGTTGTTTTCTTATCGAAAACTCGACATTACTGGCTAATCTACTATGATTAAGTGTTGTTCCAGCCATTGGAAAAATTTCACCATCAAAATACTCATGGCGAATCTCGCTTGTTTCTTCTAAGGCAAAATATTCTTCAACTGTATAACGTTTTTTTTCAACAGACTCTCCCATAACTATTGTTTTTTTACAAATATAGTAATTTTCTAAATTTGATTATATCATTGCTGAAATACTTCTAATTTATCCGAAGTAGTTTTTGAATTGTTTTTAAAATAACAAAAAAGGTCTAAAAGTTTAGTTTCAGACCTTTTTTGTTATCCTCTCAAAGTAAGTCGATTTCTACGCCATTGGCTGGTTTGAGTCGAAGCTGACGTGTTTTGTAAAGAGCTATTATTTTGCTTACGCTTCAATATTTCAGCGGCTAAAACTGCGGCAATTTCAAACTCTATCGTTGGAGTTTCTGACTGCAAAACCTCTGGAGTAAAGTATAAACCCACAAAACGAGTATCGAATTTTCCGCTGACGAAAGCCTCATGTTGAAGAGCAAATTTACAGAATGGTAGGGTAGTGGCTACACCCGTAATCTTAAATTCATCAATTGCACGAATCATTTTTTCAATAGCTTCAGTGCGGTCTTTTCCGTAAGCAATGAGTTTCGCAATCATGGGGTCGTAGTGAATCGGAATTTCCATGCCTTCTTCTATGCCATCATCTACTCGAACGCCATTGCCTTGCGGACGTACATAAGTTTGTAAAAGTCCAACATCGGGTAAGAAGTTATTGGCTGGGTCTTCGGCACAAACCCTTACTTCGATTGCGTGTCCGTTTATCTTCAAATCTGCTTGTTTGAAACTCAATTCTCGTCCTTCTGCCACGTATATCATTTCTTTTACTAGGTCGATTCCTGTAATCATTTCGGTTACTGGGTGTTCGACCTGCAAGCGAGTGTTCATTTCTAAGAAATAAAAATTCAAATCTTCGTCCACGATAAACTCCACGGTTCCTGCACCAAAATAATTACAGGCTTTGGCCACCAAAACAGCACAATTGCCCATTGCTTCTCTGATTTCGGGCGTAAGTACTGCTGATGGAGCTTCTTCAACTACTTTTTGGTGACGTCGCTGAATCGAACATTCACGCTCAAAAAGATGCACAACATTGCCATGTTTGTCACCCATAACTTGGATCTCGATATGCTTGGGTTTCGTAATGTATTTTTCGATGAAACACGCTCCATTGCCAAATGATGAAATCGCTTCGCCAACGGCTCGGTCCATTTGTTCGTCAAATTCGGCTTCGTTTTCTACTACTCTCATACCTTTTCCGCCGCCACCTGCACTAGCTTTTATCAAAACTGGATATCCAATTTCGGCCGATTTGTGTTTGGCTGCTGCACGGTCAGTAATGGCATCGGGTGTACCAGGAACCATCGGAATATTGTACTTAGCAACCGTATGTTTCGATGATAGTTTATCGCCCATCACCTCAATTGACTCAGGCGATGGTCCAATGAAAATCAAGCCAGCTTCTTGTACTTTTCTTGAAAAGTCAGCATTTTCTGATAAAAAGCCATAGCCAGGGTGAATCGCATCAACTCCTAAACTTTTGGCTACTTCTATAATCTTATCGCCTCTCAAATATGAATCTTTCGAAGCTGCAGGCCCGATACAAACAGCCTCATCTGCATATTTTACATGTGGAAAGTTTCGGTCAGCCTCCGAAAAAACGGCTACCGTTTTTATACCCATTTCACGAGCGGTTCGCATCACACGAACCGCAATTTCGCCTCTATTGGCAATTAGTATTTTACGAATCGATTTTATCACGATTGTTCTATTGATTTAGTGTTGTTGTATTTTAATTTTAGTCATCAGTGGGTAATCTTCAGTCCACGGTTTTCAGTATTTTAACATTAGTTAATTGAATAAGCATTGAATGCCTTGTTTTTGAAGCCAATAAGGATTTTTCACTACTTACTAAATTACTTCCAACTGTTAAATTTGACTATTTTACCACTAATTAACACCAAAATCGAATTAAATTTTTAAATATCACCTAAAAATATTGTACATTTTGTGAAGATAGGATTTTTCAAAGAAACTGCTGTTTGTTTTACTACCAAAAAAGCGTTAATTTTGCATAGTATTTTAGTGAAAAGTTTGAAATAATTTACTGAAAAATTGATAACTGTTAATTGATAATTGTAAAATGGCACAAGATATTTTTGATAAAGCTCTCAATAATTTAGGCCCTATCGGGTCGCAGGCTAAATTGCTTAATTCTCATCATTATTATTCTTTTCCAAGACTTTCGGGCGAACTTGGTCCGTACATGGAGTTTATGGGCAAAAGGATGTTAAACTGGTCTTTAAATAACTATTTAGGTTTAGCAAATCATCCAGAAGTACGTCAGGCAGATGCTGAGGCTGCGGCTGAATACGGTTTGGCTTACCCGATGGGAGCAAGAATGATGACCGGAAATACCGAATTGCACGAGCAATTTGAAAAACAATTGGCCGAATATGTTGGTAAAAAAGATTCTTTCCTTTTGAATTATGGCTACCAAGGTGTAATGTCGGTTATTGAATGTATCGTTGATAGAAAAGACGTTATCGTGTTTGATGCCGAAAGCCACGCTTGTTTAATTGATGGTATTCGTCTGCACAAAGCAAAAGGTGGAACTTACTACCAATTTGCTCATAATGATATGGAAAGTTTGGAGAAAAACCTCGTAAGAGCAACCAAATTGGCCGATGAGCAAGGCGGTGGAATTTTGGTCATTACAGAAGGTGTTTTTGGTATGTCAGGAAAAGTTGGTAGCTTGGATAAAATCGTAGATTTTAAGAAAAAATATAATTTCCGTTTATTGGTTGATGATGCTCATGGATTCGGCACAATGGGCGAAACTGGTGCAGGTGTGCCTGAATATTTTGGTGTGCAAGACCAAGTTGATTTACACTTCTGTACATTTGCCAAATCAATGGCTGCTATTGGTGCATTTATTGCAGCCGACCCAGAAGTTGTGATGTTCTTGAAATATAATATGCGTTCGCAAACTTATGCTAAGGCCTTGCCGATGCCGTTTGTTGTGGGTGGAATGAAACGTTTGGAATTGATGAAGAATCATCCGGAATTTAGAGATAATCTTTGGACAATCGTACGTGCTTTGCAAGAAGGCTTCCGAAAGCGTGGATTTGATATTGGCGATACAACTTCGCCAGTTACACCAGTATTTTTACAAGGAAATTATGACTTACCGACGGTTACTAATTTGATTCGTGATATGCGTGAAAACATGGGTATTTTCTGTTCAGTAATTATTTACCCCGTCGTTCCTAAAGGTGTTATTATGCTACGTATTATTCCTACGGCTTCGCATACACTCGAAGATGTAGAATATACAATGGATTGTTTCGAGAAAGTACAAACAAAATTGCAAGCGGGCGAATATGCTTCGTTAGTGGTGGCCTAAAAAATCTTCTTTAATTATATAATTTTTTTAAAAAAAGTCTGGTTTCGACTAGACTTTTTTTGTTTTTAGGTAAAAAAACTTGTTTTTGATTGTATTTTTAGACGAAAAATTTGTAATTTTTTATAATATATCTATCTTGCAATCGCTTTATTATTCAATAACTCACAATAACTTAATTAATCACCCAAAAACCCTTTATTTCTATTATGGATAAGTATAAAGAATTAACCGACCTTGTAGCTTCTTTAGCAGCAGATTTCGACAAGTTTTATGACAAAGGAAACAATGCTGCTGGTACTCGTGTAAGAGCAGGAATGGCTGATTTAGCTAAATGGGCCAAAGAGACAAGAGCTGAGGTTCAAGCCAAAAAGAATGCTGCGAAAGCTTGATGAATACAAACAACTTTTCGATGAATGAATACTTCTTTTCTTAAATAAGTTTAATGAATCTTAAAGGTTTACTACTCATCAAGCAAAAAGTCTCGAAGATTCCTTCGAGACTTTTTGCTTTTTTTAAGTCTTCGATAAATTATAGATATACCACTTGACCAGTGCGAACAGACTCGTCGCAGGCGAAGGCGATTTTTAGACTATTCACTGCATCTTGTACGTGGTCGGTAAGGTCGATGTTTTCTGTTATGGCTTTCAAAAAATAGCGTTGTTCACGGTTACAAAGTTCTTGATGATTGGGTTCATCGCTCAAATTAAACCATGTATCTTGTTTTACGAATTGATTGTTGGCATCAATATCAGCATGATGAAAACGTAGTGATTCAGTTTTTGTATGAGCATCAACATTATCCGATTTTCCTGTACCGCCAGCTTCTTTTGCCACAATCGATACACAACCTTTTGGCCCGATTACATCTTTAATGAAAAATGCTGTTTCGCTCATCATTGGCCCCCAACCTGCTTCGTACCAACCCACCGAGCCATCTTCAAAACGTATCTGTAATTGTCCGTAATTATAGTTGTTTTCGGCAATATCGTTGGTTAACCTGGCTCCTATCGCCGTTACTTGCAGTGGTTTTGAGCGAGTCATTTGGCACATCACATCAATATAATGTACACCACAATCAACAATAGGACTAAGGCTTTTCATCAAATTGCGATGCACATCCCACATTACGCCGTGACTTTGTTGGTTGAGGTTCATACGCATAACAAGCGGTTTACCGAGTTCGTGAGAAAGTTCCACGAATTTCTCCCACGAGGGATGATGACGTAAGATATAACCCACAACTAATTTTTTGCCAGATTTTTGTGCAGCGGCAGCTACTCGTACTGAACCTGCAACGGTATCGGCCAATGGTTTTTCGATAAAAACATGACAATTGTTTTCGAAAGCCATGATAGCAAATTCTTCGTGGGTATCGGGGTAGGTTGAGATACAAACTGCATCTGGTTTGGTTTCGGCAAGAGCAGTTGCATAATCTGAAAATAAGGTATAGCCGCTACCCAGTTTTTCGTTGAGAACTTCTTTGCTTTTTCCAGTTGATACAATACCGCAAATTTCAAAACCGTCAATTAATTGATAGGCTTGTGCGTGCGAAGCTCCCATATTTCCGCAGCCAACTACGAGTACTCTTACAGGTAATGTTGAGGTTGCCATAGTGTAATAATGAATTGTGTAAAAAGGTTTTATGATTTATTTATTAAATGTTTTTCTAATCTTTCATTGATTTCTTGAAGCAAAGCAAACTGTTTGGCTTGGGTATCGAACAAAGTTTTGATTTGCTCTTCTAAAAGTAAATCAATTTTTTGGTGTAAACCTCTGATTTCCATTTCAGCTTTCAAATTTACTAAATAATCGTTTTCGCTTCTCATTCTATCTTTTTCTTCTTGGCGGTTTTGGCTCATCATAATTATCGGAGCTTGCAGTGCTGCAATGGTTGATAAAACCAAATTCATCAAGATAAATGGATAAGGGTCAAATCTGTCTTTTTCTGGAAGCGTAGCATTAATAATTATCCAAACTGTAAGAATAACACCGAATAAGATAATAAATTTCCAACTTCCACCAAAAACTGCAACTTTATCCGAAATTGCTTGTCCGCGAGAAATGATTTCTTTGGGCGGATTCAGTAGGTTATTAACGATTAACTCCTCTTCTTTGATTGTTTGTTCCACAATTTTATGCAATTTACTAAGGTGTTCTTGTTCGCTTGCAAACAACCCGTCTATTTCATTATTATTCATCACTATAACGGTTTATGATTAAGAAACCCCACCAAGATAATTGGAGGAGTTTTAAGCTTTTATTATTTATTCTTACTCTCTTATTACTTTTCGTACTATATATCCTTGTGAGGTTTCGATTTTTACTGAATATAAACCTTTTGGTAATTCTCTAATATTCAATGAGTTATTGTTTGAAAGTCTATCAAAACTCATAGCTTTTTTGCCGCTTGTTGAATAAAAATTTACTTCTTTGAAAACTGCACCCGTTGGCAATTCGATACGAAGTTCGTCAGCCGTTGGATTCGGAAATATTATGACTTTGATATTTTCGTTCGGTTCATTGGCCAAAACTACAATTTTATTTTCGATGCTATTCGATGCCGCACTGAAACAGCCATCATCCGTAATTGATTTTACGGTATAAACTCCATTTAGGTCAGGTTTAAGAGTTGTTGCAGTGGTTTGTCCACCAACTGGATTTCCGGCCACATACCATTGGAAGTTTTTGCCGCCAGTAATCACATAGTTCCCACCACTCAAAGTAATTCTTGGGGCTGCTGGAATTATACAGAAGGTTTGGGTAGTGGTGGCTGCATTAAATTGGGTATTTCCAGCTTGGGTTGCTTTTATACTTGCTTTTCCTGCATTTGCTCCAACTTTCACCGTATTTCCACTGATTGAAATATCGCCAGAACCTACTGAAAATGCAACAGCTAAATTTGAATTCGTTGAGGCTGAAACTGTGAAACTTTCACCAATGTTTTTATCTGCAATCGTACCAAAATTAATCGTTTGGTCGGTTTTTGTGGTTGTAGTGCTTCGTGTTCCTTGAGCGTACCAAACTGCCCAAGAAGCATCAGGTAAGAATTGTTTGGGTTTGCCTGAAGGCGAAATTTTGTTTTTGTCTATACCAATAATATTTACATCTTGTTGTTTTCCATTGAGTGTATTGTAGAGCATTTTATCATCTAGACGAGAATAACCAGGATAACCCACATCATTATTTTCGTTTATACCATCAATCGCATCATCGCCTGTTTTGCTTAAATCAATCGCAATTTGATAGTAGATATCTGGTTCATCTTCCGTAAAATAATCAAAAGCAATTACATCTTGAGAATTTTTTGAGAATGATGGATTTCCGATACTCTCGCCTGCTTCGAGGTCGGTAAATAATTTTTCTATTTTACCACTTCCGATGGTATTTTTTGTAATATCCCACGCTTTTATGAAGCCCACATCCCAAAATTTGATTGTTCCAGCAAGACTTTTTACACTATTAAATGCATCATAAATGATGTCTTCTCCAGCATAATCCCACTCGAATGAATCGGCGTACTGCACCTCACCAGTGCTTACACCAGTTGAATACGTTGGATTATAAAGTGGTAATTTATAGCGAGTTCCTTTACCATCTTCCAAATTAAAAATATATATAAATTTATCACCAGCTTCTGTCAGTGCTGCCAAACGTTTTCCATCTTTTGATACCGCAACATTTCCCCAAACCGCATCAGATGAAATTTTTGTTTCGGTGTAGCTTCCAGTTAAGCTAATTTTACGAATAGTCTTATCTTTTCCGACAAAATAAGCAAATAAACCATCGTCTGTAACACTTGGTTTAGCTAAGCACCCACTCGACGAAATTACTCGGTATTCGCTCACTGCTGCATTTGCTTTTGCGGTATAAAGTTTGTCCGATGAAGGTTCAAAAACTAAAATAAAGTCTCCGCCGTTATTGGCTGGAATATTTTGCTGAGTCTGAGTTGGAGCAGGCGGTGTAGTGGTTGTTGAACTACCATTTGGGTCTGTTATTCCAACGGCATCGAATGCGGATCTAGCAGCATTAAGAACATTATTATCGGTCGGATACAAGTCTGCAGCTGCCCTAATTACCGCCAAACGAGCATCAATAAATTTTGAAGTACGAGTCAGATATTTACTCAAAGCACGGTAATATATTTGCTCTGCTTTGTCCTTTCCGACGTTGGTGTTTGAAGCAAATAAATAAAAAGCATAGTTTGGAATACCACTATTTACATGAACACCACCATTATCTCCTTCATCTGTGTTTGGCAAGTTGGCATATTGCGACATGGTTCTTGGCTGATAACCAGGGTCGTTTTTTCCACCTTGATTTGGGTTTGACAAACTACGTAATGCTCCTGATGGAAATGAACCAGCTTTAATGACATCTTCGCCTAGTGTCCAATCGTCACGGTCAATCATTATTCCGAAAATGTCTGCAAAAGATTCATTTAAAGCACCCGATTGTTTCTGGTATTCTAAGCGAGCCGTTGCTTCAACTACACCGTGTGTCATTTCGTGGCCAGCTACATCTAATGCACCTGCGAGTGGCTTAAAGGCATCACGCCCATTGCCGTATCCCATAAATTCACCGTTCCAATAAGCATTATCCATACCTTTACCGTCATCATCAGCAATATTTATTACCGAAATGATGTTACCGCCTTTACCATCCAGTGAATTTCGTCCAAATTTTGCCCGATAATATTCATAGCACAAACCTGCATTAAAATGAGCCGAAACTGCCTTATCACTCCAATTATTGATGCTATTAGATTTTATTTGGTCGTACTTCATGTTATCGGATGTTGAGTTCAGAGCATCAATTGTCCAAATTGCACCAATAGGGTCGTCAGGAAGTTTCGAGGTCGTTTTGTACATGAAACGTTGTGTATCTATCATGTAGTTGGTGCTGCTAATCTGCTGTACATTGAATGTACGAGAAAAACCATTCAAATCTTTGGCAGTTGCCTTCAAAGGTACGTTGAGCGAACAAGTATTATTGAATTTCTTCAAAACTTCTCCAGTATTGGCATCGACAAAATATGTCCAACGTTCCAATAAATTAGGGCGAACTGTAAGGTTATAAGCCAAACGCTCATCGGCAAAATTACCGTCTTTGTGGTAGATGATGAGTTCTGCAGTGTTTTGCATCTTACCCAGCAATTTACCAGTTACGCCAGCTTGCTGCATGATTGATTTTTTGCTTACATCGGCCATTGCAAAGTCAATTGCTTTATCTGCTGAAAGGGTAGGAGAAATAGAAGCTAAATTAGGAGTTGGGAAATTACGGCCATTCAAGACATCAATTTTTTCACCCTTTGTGTGCAACCAAATTTCTCCGCCATAGACAGGTATATTCTTGTATTTTTGTTGAAGCTGAATATGAGTCATACCGATTTCGTCGGACTCCATATTTATCATTTCTAGTTCTTGGTTGGGGTCTTCGATTTTAAGGGCTGCTTTTACATCAGTAAGAAATTCAATAGCCATCATTTGCAAGCCTTTACGTGCATTTGGTGCTGGAGATTTTGACAAGTTTTCAATCATCAAAACTTCACCGGTTTCACTATCATGTGTTACTTTTAGTTTACTGACAAATTTTGTTGAGATGGCTGGTAGGTTTGATTGACGAGTATTTTTATCATTTTTTTGCCCATCAATTTCAATAAATTGGCCTGCTGGGAGGTCGTTTTTACCTGCCAATGGTTTATGCTTTTTTTCGAATCCCTTCTGTGCAAAAATATTCGTTATCGCAAATAAGAGAAGTATAAAGGTTAGTCTCATAATTATTTAGAAGCTTTAATTAAGGGGGGAGGGGGGGTATAAAAGTGATTATCGACGAACCGAAGGCTTATCGCTTATAATTCTTCTAAATTATTTAAAATTTACTAAATTTCTCAACTCTTTGTGCAATTCTTTTGCTCTCGCTAATGAAGTTTTTTTGAAGCTGTCTAAACATGTTCTTTCGAACTAGAATTATGTTTGTTTTTTTGAAATAAAAAACATTGCTTGGTTCGTGGAGTTCTTTGGTTTCATCAAATAAGCCTTTGGTTTTGACAAAAAGTAGCTTTACCAACTCAGAATTTTATTTGTTGAGTTTGGTAAAAGTAGTATCCGTACTTCGTTTATGGTAAAGTCGGCCATTTTCGAACAAATGGTATTCGTTTTCTAAATTTGTAAAGCCGCACTACTTCCAAAAATTATGTATTTATCGGGGTTTATTTTGTGTAAGCTAGTAATGAAAAGAAGCGAATAAAAGTAAGATTTTTCATTTTCAATTTATTTTGAAATTATTATATAATTAAAAAACATTCAAATTAAATTCTACTAATTTTTTTAACTAAGTATTGAGACGAAAATAAGTAACAAAATGTTTTGATTAATTTGTTGATAATCAAGATTTAATCGATTAGGAGAACCGTCTCGAATCGTTTAATTTTCATTACTAAATAGCATCAAACAAACTATAAAT
>JAFEIL010000541.1 GCA_017495105.1 Emticicia sp.
ATGAAAAGATGGTTGGTTATTTCGAATAAATGTTTTTAAATTTTTAGAAATAATAGACTTCCCACAAGTTATCAATAAATTAGGTTTTAACTTATTCTTAAATAATTCATTTTTAGAAGATAAAAAAACATCTGCTAAAATTGAATCGATATTGTTTATATTTGAAATAATATCTCCGATTACTGGAATACACATTTCACTTGAAAACTTTTCAAGTGTTTCATCTAAATTGGAACTTTGGCGATGTCCAACCACAATCAATTTGTTTTCACAGTTATCCCAAATATCTTTAAAATTATTCCAAAACTGATTTGATAGTTTTTTCTCAATTTCAACATTCGAAATAATTCTGACATTTTGATCATAGGTAATATTTTCTTCAACCGTTGGATAAAATGGTTCTCTAATAGGTATATTAATATGAACAGGACCTTTTGGATGAACCTGTGCAAGATTAATTGCTTCATTTATAACCCTTTCAATTTGCCAAACAACATCAGTATTTGAATATTCCGAGGGTAATTCAAAACTTTTCTTTACATGCTTTCCATATATCTCTCTTTGAAAAATCGTCTGTCCATCATATTGATTAATCCACTCTGCTGGTCGGTCAGCCGTAAGAATGATTAGAGGAATTTCTTGAAAAAAGGCTTCAGCAATTGCAGGAGCAAAGTTATAAGCAGCAGTTCCTGAAGTACAAACTAATGCAACAGTTTCTCCAGTTACTTGAGCCATACCCATTCCTATGAATCCGGCAGATCGTTCATCACTAATGCTAAATGTTTCAATATCTGGGTGGCGTACCATCGAGATTGTCAGAGCAGCACTTCTAGAACCAGGACAAAGGATTGCCGTTTTGACATTTTTCTTTGAGAATATTTCTGCAATGTTATGAATTGGTTGTAAAATAGCCATTACAAAATAAAAATTATAAAAATAAACAAAAAAAGGTACGATAAACGCACCTTTTCTAAAACATTATTTTGATTGAAATGATTGAATCACCATTCAAATACAAATTTTAACCTAAATAAGCTTTCAATGCTTTACTTCGTGAAGTCTGGCGTAAACGACGTATAGCCTTTTCTTTAATCTGACGTACACGTTCACGAGTCAAATTAAATTTCTCACCAATTTCTTCAAGTGTCATAGCTTGTTCACCGTTCAATCCGAAATAATAAGTTATAACCTCTGCCTCACGTTGTGTCAAAGTTGACAAAGCTCTCATAACTTCTCTACGGAGTGAATCATCAATTAATCCTTGATCAGGTTTAACCTCACTATCATTTTCAAGTACATCCAACAAGCTATTTTCTTCTCCTTGTACAAAAGGAGCATCAACGGATACGTGGCGACCAGAAATTTTTAAAGTATCAATCACCTCAGCGGCGGTAATTTCTAATACCTCAGCTAATTCTTCTGGTGAAGGTTCTCTCTCAAATTTTTGTTCTAGGTCAGAAAAAGTTTTTGAGATTTTATTTAATGAACCAACACGATTTAAAGGTAAACGAACGATACGAGATTGTTCGGCCAAGGCTTGTAAAATTGACTGACGAATCCACCATACGGCATAAGAGATAAACTTAAAACCACGAGTTTCGTCAAACCTTTGTGCTGCCTTAATCAAACCCAAGTTTCCTTCATTGATTAAATCGCCCAACGATAAACCTTGATTTTGATACTGTTTAGCTACCGAAACCACAAAACGCAAGTTTGCTTTTGTTAAACGTTCTAACGAATATTGGTCTCCTTCTCTTATTTTCTGTGCAAGAATAACTTCCTCATCGGGAGTTAGCAAATCCACTTTTCCAATTTCTTGGAGGTACTTATCGAGAGATTGACTTTCACGATTGGTAATTTGCTTACTAATTTTTAGCTGACGCATATCTTATTTTTAACGGGCATTCGCCCAACAGATTACTATTATAACGTAAAAAACTTAAATACCTTGACTCATAGAACAAATAAAATTTGTTAAATGTTCATCTTTGAATTAGATACTGGAATAGGGATATTAGTTATTGTTCTATTGATAACAAATTAATAGATAATAATTTGTTCATTAAAACTTTTATCAATTAATCAATAACAAATGGCTAATCAACTAATATCCAAATTACTGTCTTTCAGGTCTTGGTAAAAGTGCTTTTCTTGATAAACGGAATTTTCCCGTTTTCGGGTCAACTTCAAGTAATTTCACTTGTAATTCTTCACCAATTTCTAAAACACCATCCATACTTGGTAATCTTTCCCACGAAATTTCAGAAATATGAAGTAGCCCTTCTTTTCCAGGCATAAACTCAACAAAAGCACCAAATGGTTGAATTGATTTTACTTTTGCGTCATATACTTCTCCAACTTCTGGTGTAGCTACAATACCATAGACCCTCTTCTTAGCTTTATCCATACTTTCACCATTTGATGAGAATATAGAAACATAACCTTTGCCGTCTTTTTCTTCGATTGTAATTGTTGCACCAGATTCACGTTGAATCTCTTGAACAATTTTACCACCTGGCCCGATTACTGCTCCAATAAATTCTTTATCAATGACGATAGTAAATGCACGTGGAGTATGAGGTTTCAATTCTGGTCGAGAAACAGCAATTGATTCTTTCATTTTTCCAAGAATATGGATACGTCCTTGTTTTGCTTGCATTAATGCCTGCTCTAAAACTTCGAACGATAAGCCACCAATTTTAATATCCATTTGGCAAGCAGTGATACCGTTTTCAGTACCAGTCACCTTAAAGTCCATGTCACCTAAATGGTCTTCATCACCTAAGATATCAGATAAAACGGCCCATTTTCCAGTTGCATTATCAGTAATTAAACCCATTGCAATTCCAGAGATTGGAGCTTTGATTGGTACACCTGCATCCATCAAAGCCAAACATCCTGCACAAACAGTAGCCATTGACGAAGAACCATTTGACTCAAGAATATCAGATACAATTCGAATTGTATACGGATTTTCAGATTCGGCTGGAAGAATTTTCTTTAATGAACGTTGAGCTAAATTTCCATGACCAATCTCACGACGACCAGCACCACGATTAGGTTTGATTTCGCCTGTCGAGAAACCTGGGAAATTATAATGTAAATAAAACTTACTATATCCAGAAACCATTACTTGGTCAATAATCATTTCGTCAAGTTTCGTACCAAGTGTTGCGGTTGTCAATGATTGGGTTTCACCCCTTGTAAACAAGGCAGCACCATGAGCAGATGGCAAGAAATCTACTTCACAAACAATCTGACGAATTTCGTCAAGTTTACGACCATCAAGTCTTGTACGCTCATCAAGCACCATATTTCTTGAAGCATAATATTGGATATCACCAAAATATGGTTTAATAAATTGTTTTTTAGCAGTGCGTTCTTCTTCTGTTAGCGAAGCAATAAATCCATCGAGAATTTCACCAAATTTTTCTTTTCTTACTTCTTTCTTATTATTTCCTTCCAAACATACCGCATAAACTTTGTCATAAAGTTCTTTATTCATGCGTTCACGTAGTTCTTCATCATGTGTTTCATGATTATAAACACGCTTTTCTGTTTTACCAACGGCAACTCCAAATTCTTTTTGTGCATTCACCTGCACAATAATAGCTTCATGAGCAATCTTAATTGCTTCAATCATTTCCTCTTCTGTACAAAGGTCTGCCTCACCCTCAACCATGATGATATTATCAACTGTTCCCGCAACGATTAAGTCTAAAGAAGCCGATTTTATTTCCGTTGAAGTTGGG
>JAFEIL010000180.1 GCA_017495105.1 Emticicia sp.
GAGCTGTTCTTGGGTAATTAAAAAATAATATTTTTTCATAATTATAATCCTAAATCAAAATCATCATTATCTAATTTGGCCTTCTTTTCTATGTTTATAGGCTTTTCAACAATATCAATACTTGCATCTAATGTTAGCATTTTTATTTTTTTATGAAGGTTTCCTGTATAAGAAATACATAGATTCTTTTTGGTTCTGGTTATAGCAACCATTAATAAAGTATCAGGCTTAAACTTTGCGATGAATAAATCCCATGACATAAACGGTAAAAAAACATTTTCAAAATCTAAGCCTTTTGAACTGTGATATGTCATTAAAATAATATCCTTTCTATTTACGGCATCTTCTAAACTTCCAGTACCGTTACCAATATACTGTATTCTAATATTATTTTGTTTCAAATGATTATTCATATCTTCAAAATCTGGCTTGTCGAATTTGCCTTTTTTTTCAGTCCAAAGTGGAGCATTAGTTTGTTGTAACAATAATTGGACGAACTTAATTATATCTTGGTGAGTAGGTATTAAAATCGCACTTGCTTCTTGTACACTACCATAAGAAGAATCTGGGCCTTTGAGAGCTTCATTATAGACGAATTCTATTTCATATTCTTCTCTCTCAGCGTTGCGTAAAAAAATAGATTTATCTGGTTGAGCATATTCTTTTCCAGCTCCCCACATATTGGCTGATGGTAGAATCTTTTGAATAGCATTCATAATTGTTCTAGTCAGTCTATGTACATAAAGCAAACCTTCCTCCTTTGCTCCACCAAGAATTTCCCCTATTTTTTCAGGGTCAACTTTGCCATAATAAATAGATTGATTTGAGTCTCCTGCTACAATTATTTTACCTTTCGAGTTTAACCTATTATTCATTAATAACAATATATTCTCAGGTAAATCTTGAACTTCATCACAAAAAATATAGTCATATTTTTTTTCAATTGATTCTTTCTCAAATTGAAAATAGGTAATGACGGGTATTGTAGATGACATTCCTAATTCGTTCATCCCAGTTTTAAACAAGTCTATCATTGACCAAGTGTAAACCACTACACAAACCTTTACATCTGGTTTATCATACAATATTTTTTTTAATTTATGAATCAAAAGTACGGATTTGCCACTACCTGCAAATCCTTTTATCCACGTATTTCCATCAATTGCTCTCCCATATATTTCTTTTTGATTTGGGTCAAGCTTTTCTACATCAATCATCCATGCCATAGTTATTTTTATTTAAGGTCCGTCCGTCATTATTTTTTATTTGAGTTAATTCATTATCCTTCCATAAGCTTTCAACTTTAGCTTTTGGCTTACTATCTCGTATTATCTGTGCAAAATCTCCCTTCTCTAACTCTTCGGCACATGATGCAAACCAACTGTATTCCCAATCGCTCAAACGATTCTTATCGAATTTGTCCTTAAAATGTTCAAAAGCTTTTTGTAAAAGAGGTCTTCCACTATTTTTCTGCTTTTGATTTTCTAATCTTCCTTTTTCAATTAATGCTTGTGGGGCATTAGGTTCTAATTGGAGAACATTGTCAATCATTTGGGCAAATTTTTCAGAATCACTGTTTTTATATTGATGTGCTAAATTAAATGCAATAGTTGAGTTTGTGGGGCTTGCTTCAAAAGCTTTTTCGTAATATTCTAATGCTTTATCTTTTAGTCCTGCGGAAGAAAAAACCACACCTAAATTATTCAAATTAGAGTTATTAGGATAAGCATCATTCATTTCCTCTAAAGCTTCTGCAGCTTGCAAATTCATTCCTGCTAATAAATAGGCTTCATAAAGATTTTTATAACTTTCTTGGCTTGGTTTTCCTCCATTCCGTTCAGCTTCTAAATTAAACTGTTTTTCTGCCATAAGGACGGCTCTTTGCTGCGTAGTCAAATCCCCTGTTGATAGAGGGAATAATGGTTCACTGATTAATTCTTGATTTTCTATAAATGCTCTTACAAATAATATTTTATCTGAGTTTATATCTGCAACAATTTTCACAGGGGTTCCCACTTTGTAATACTGTCCCTCAGGAACATACCATTTAAAATTAAAAAGCATTTTGTTTTTGTTGCTAATAAAAATTGGTAGGGATATGATTTCTTGCTTTTCATTAGCTATTTCCAAGTCTTCTATTTGGTGAATATCACTTGGAACTTCTACTCCAGAAGGTAAAAGTGTCACCATCCCATTCTTAGTCAATAGTAGAATAGGTTCGCTTGTAATAGGTTGAATTAAATTCTTATTAAATCCATTGAAAATTAAAGAGTGTATAGCCGCACCTTTCGATACATGGGTTTGTAAATCTCGTGGGACAATTATTTCAGGTTCTTCGTCTTCAAAATAATCCTTTACAGCTTTTCGGATATAGGGGTTTTTAGAACTGCCACCAATAAATAAAATGTAATCAATATCCTCATTTCCTAAGTTTGCTTTAGTCATTGCTGATTTCATAGGATTAAAGATACATTCAAAAGATTTGTTATACACAGATTCAAATAGCTTTACTTCTGCTTTTTTTCTAAAATAAACACCAGAATCACAAAAAAACTGCATTGTTTGATGGAATTGCTCATAAGCAAGTTGCGGCTTTTGCAATATTAGCTTTCCCAATCTGGGTATTTCGATTTCAATATCATATCCTAAAAATTCATGGGATTTAGCAAGAGCTATCGTTGGTAATGTAAAATCGTGCATTAATAACCCAACCTTTTCGCATATCATTAGTTTTAATTGTTCGGCAGATTTAAGTAACCGAGGTATAATATCTTTTTTTATCTCTCCCTTTCTAAAATCAGTTGTTTTAGAAGAGTTCTGTTCTGCAAATTGAGGAAAGAGATAATTAAGAGCTATAAATCTATCAATATCGTCTCCACCAATCTCATAATATTTCGAGATTGCTAAATTTTTAGAATATAAGCCTTTTAATCCATTTCCAATTTCTAATATAGAAACATCACAAGTTCCAGCTCCAAAATCAAATACCAGCGTATTAATATTTCTGTGTTCAGGTACACGCATGGGATATTTTTCAGTAAAAGATTGCTCAACATAACTTAGAAAAGCAGCATTTGGCTCATCAATCAATGCTTGCTTAGCTATTGAAATATCGTTCAGAGCCAACGCATCTATTAATTCCTTTCTTTGATTTGCCTCAAATGAGGCTGGGATACTAACGGCATATTGAATATTAGAAGGTAAATTGTTTTCTTCAACATAAGCTTTAATTTTTGCTTTAATAAAAGCCACAAAAATTTTCAAAGCGTCTTTTGCATTCCTAATTTTATGTTTTTCATTCTCTATTTCACAGTCATAATATAATGCACCTACATCTGTTCCAAGTTTAGTCTTAAATGAGTACCAAATGTTTTTACCGAGCTTAAAATTATTGTTATGCTTTAAATCAGCAGCACCTTGACCATATATCAATTTATTTTGTCCAATTGCCTTTAAATAAGCAATTACTGTAGGGACTTTTTCGGAAGTATGGTTTCCTCCATTTTCTAATGATTGTTTAATAGGTATTGTTTTGGTTGTAAATTGTTTTGTTTCTCTGTCAAAATAGGCAAGTGAAACTACAGTGGTTGAAGTACCAAAATCAATACCTACAAATGTATTGTTATTAATATCAGTGTTAGATATTCTGTCAGGTAGAAGTGAGTTTAGTTTTATTTCTATCATTTTATTCCAATTTTGCTAAATATTTTTTTTCAAATATACCTTATCCCTATTAAACAATAATAATCTATAACAAAATACTCTCCCTTTATTTAATATTCGGCACAGTTATTTTTAAATTTGTGCTTTGTCCTAAAGGAACTTCTTTTTTGTCGTAATCCCATTTTTATCAAATTTTATTCACTCTCAGAAATCGTGTCTGTCGAGTATTTGGCAAATTTAGTCGAATTTTAATGGTAAAGAGATTTTATTCGATGCTCTCTTCGGCACTGTCGTTACCACCTTGATTATAGTTTTCATCTCAAAAATCTCTGTCTCTGTAAACGTAATTGACTGTTACCTGCGGATTAATGGGAATGTAGTAGCGACAAAACTTTTTGAATAATTATAAGAAATCATCATCAAAACAGAAATCAAGCAAACCATTAAGTAGATGTTGTATTTCCTCATTATTTTTCGTTTGAGAATTGATAAGCTCAGATACTTGGATACTATAAATATCTAAGGCTCTTTTTTCCATTTGTTGATGTTCCTTTAAATCTCATTGAGCGAGTTTATAAGTTTATTGTCTTGCATGGTTAGGTTGGTTTTCTCAAAAACTGTTGAATTTTTTTGTACTTTCTTTCTAAATTACTGCTCAATACCCCCAATCAGCATGACTAACAGGCAATGTATTAAGCTCAGTTTTCAACTGCTTCCAGTTGGGTAGATAAGTGTTTATATAGTGTAAAAATCTGTCGTTATGGTGGCGTTCGAGTAGATGCACCATTTCATGCACAATGATATATTCTAAGCAATGAATAGGCTTTTTGGCCAGTTCAAGATTTAGCCAGATACGTTTCTTTTCTATGTTACAAGTTCCCCATTTGGTTTTCATTTGCTTTACTTGCCATTCGTTTACTTGCACTTGCATTATTGTTTGCCACTTTTCAATAATTGGCTGAATCAACTTTTTTAGTTCGCTTCGATACCATTCATTCAAAATACTTTGTCGTTGTGCAATACTCGCATCTGTTCGCACAAATAAGTCTAAGTATGTCTTAGTTTTTAGTAAAACTTTAGCTGGAGCATCATGCTCAGTTACTCGCAATAAATATCGACGACCTTGAAAATAGTGGCTTTCTCTAGTCTCAAATATTCTTGGTGATTGTCGTTCTTGATTAGCAAAGTTTCGTTGGTGTCGCTTTATCCAAGAAAGTTTTGATATTGCAAAAAGCCTAACGGTATCATCATCAGTATTGAGGGGTGCAGCAATTCGGACTCTGCCCGTAGGTGGATATACGGACAAGTGTATATTCTTGATACTTTTTCGTATCACATCAATCGTAAAATTACTTATTTCAATTTGCTGCATTTCAATAATCTTTTTGGTTTGAAGCCAAGTCAAAAATACGGAAAACTTCGGCTTCGTCCGTTATTCCAAAGTTGTTTAAAACTTGTCGGATGATAATTTCTACTTTTCTTCTTTTTATGTGTGTACCACGCCAATCATCATCTTTGGTTATTCTTATTTTATGGTCTAACTCTATTGCCAAATCTTCATTTTGAAACAAGTTATCAAATATAGCCTGTTTGGACTTAGTATCAATAGCGGATGGGTATGACTTTTTAGTGTCTGGCAGAATATCGTGGGCTAAGTCTTCATACCTTTTCAATAACTCTTCATAGCTGATAGCTCCTTCTTTACGTAATCTGACCAAGTCTAAAAGCAATACACTCATTTTTTCATAGTAAGCCGAGTTTGCTGGCATTTCCTGAATAATTGTTCGACGCATATTGTTCTCAATAGTCTCGCTCATGGCATTTCTATTGCTTTTTATGCCAGTGGGCAAGGTATCAGTTGCTTCGGTGATGCCGTTTTCAACAATTAGTTGCAAAAGAGTGGCCTCTCCTAAGTTTGATAATACTCGGCTTGGGTCGGCTGTCAGATACATATCCAACATTTGCCGCATATCTGGCTCGTATTTCTTTAAATCAATGTAGTCGCTGCTGTAATGCTTGATACTATTGCGTAGTTCGGCATAGTAATTTACTTTCTCCTTTATTTTATCGGCTTCTGCTTGGCTATAACCTGCCTCAATGATTTCAGCCGCAATATTATTGTAGGCTCTTATGAGTGCCACCACTAACTTGTATAATGTCAAACGTTTTTCTTCTCTTGCCTTTAAGTCGTCTTTATTTGATGGGTCGCCACAGAAATAATGATAATACTGCTCTAATTGTTTAGGCATTGGTACATCCAAGCATAACTGATGGAGTGCTTCAATGGCATCTTCTAAACGTTCTTTGGCTTTAGTTAAGCGGTCTGTCAATAAACCTTTAATATCTTCTGGCTCAAATCCATCAAAAGCATCGGATGTATAATCGGAGATAGATTTATTGAGGTTTTCTATTAGATTTTTGTAGTCAACTATGTAACCAAATTCTTTGTAATAAGGGTCGCTTTCTTCCTCTTTTCCTAAGCGATTGGTTCGGCAAATAGCCTGAAAAAGCCCGTGGTCTTGCATTTGTTTGTCGATGTACAAATAGGTGCAATGCACAGCATCAAAACCTGTCAAAAGTTTATCTACCACAATCAACAATTGCATATTGGCAGGTTCTTTCTTGAATTTATCTTTGGCATAAGCCTCAAAACTCTCCGCATCTTTGAAATTATAATCTCGGAGCATACGCTGATAAATCTCAAACTGCTCTTTTTTCTGGGTTTCTCCGTTGCCTGTTTCTTCAACTTTTATGGTACTTTCGTTGGGTTCGTAGCTCGTAATGATAGCACATTTTTTTACACCGAAATTTTGGAATATTTCATAATATCGGCAAGCTTCATAAATACTTCGAGCTACCAGCATGGCATTGCCCCTCCCATCTTTCAATCGGGGTTTACTAATAAAATCCTTTTTAATATCAAATACAATACGCTCTAAGCGGCTTTTAGTGCTTAAAACCTTTTGCATTGTTCCCCACTGCTGCTTGAGTTCGGCTTTGGGTAGGTCGTTCATGCCTTTGGTTACGAGTTCAAACCATTCGTCTATGCCTTTTTGGTCTAAAACGTGTTGGTCAACATCACGTGCTTCGTAGAGCAAATCCAAAACAACACCATCTTTTACTGCTTCATCAAATTTGTAAGTGTGAATGTAGCTGCCAAATACCTCCAAACTTTTCTTTTTGTCTTTTTTGAGTAGGGGAGTGCCCGTAAAGCCGATAAAAACGGTACTTTCGGGCAGTATTTTCTTCATAGCATCGTGAAGCTCGCCACTTTGTGTGCGATGGCACTCATCAATAAAAACCACAAACTGACCTTTGGGCTGAAAATCCTTTGAGTTTTGTAGGTCTTTTACAAATTGACTAGTGGTGTTTTCGTCTTTACTGCCAAATTTATGCACCAAACTACAAAGCAATCGAGGTGAAGTAGCATTGAGTTTGGAAAGTAAATCGGCACTGCTTTTGGTTCGGACGATGGTTTCGCCTACGCCCAGAAACACACCTTCGATTTGCTCGTCGAGTTCGGTGCGGTCGGTTACTACGAGTAACCGCTGGTCTGTACCCATTGGTTTGTTTTCCAAAATCCATTTGGCGAGCCAGACCATCGTAAGGCTTTTACCGCTACCTTGTGTGTGCCAAATAATTCCACCTTCTCGCTTGGCGATGTATTTTTGTGCTTCTTTGATGCCAAAATATTGGTTTGGGCGACAAAGTTTCTTGATACCAAAATCAAATATTATGAAGTTATGAATGATTTCGATTAGACGGTTTTTATTGCAAAACTGGCAGATATGCTTATCGAGCAGAATCTCATCGGGGTCATAGACATCATTGTCTTCTTTCCACTTCAGAAAAAACTTTTCTTCGGTCTTGGTCGTGCCATAGTATAGACCATTGCTTTCGTTTCCTGCTAATACTACTTGTATTGTCGGGAAAAACTGCATATTGAAAAACTTTGTTTGATTACTCAAGTTTTGTCTAATTCCTTCGCTGGCTGATACACTGGCACGCTTGAGTTCGAGTACGCCAATGGCTATGCCGTTGATATACAGCACTATATCTGGCCTACGTTCTTTTTTGCCTTTTAAAGTTACTTCTTCGGCAATGGCAAAGTTATTATTCGTGGGGTTCTCCCAGTCGATGAAATGAACGGTTTCGTGCTTGCTTAGGACTTCAACTTTTTTGGCTGTACCATAGCGGAGCATCGAATACACTTCTTTATTGATGGTGTAAAGGTCGTCGTTGGTGTTGATACTGGTTTCTTTCTTGAGAGCAAAAATAGCTTTATTGATTAGTTCATCGCTGTATTTACCATGTAGGTAGCGACGGAGTTCGGCTTCTTCGATATTGCTATTGTTTTCACGCTCTTCCCAATTACCAAGATATTGGTAGCCGAGTTTTTCTTGAAATAATCGAACGATACGATTCTGACCGTTGCGTTCGCTTTCGCCTACTTTGCTCATGGCTGTTTGGATTTAACTATTGAATAGCGATAAATAATCATTAAAGACATATAATTTATTGCGTTGTGAGCCTGTAATTTCTTTTAGAATGTCTAATTTTTCTAAATCATCTATTAGTTTATAGTTTGTTGCTTTTGATTTATGTGTTATCAATTCCATCTTTGAAGCATCTATTATTGGTTGACTGTAAAGAAATTCAATTACTTTTCGTGCTTCATTGGTTCTACTCCCAAACGTACGAAGCTTTATTTCTAAAGTTTTTTGTAATTGTAAAATACCGTCAAATGTTTCTACCCCTTTTTTGGATATTTCGATAACTCCTGTCAGAAAGAATTTCAACCATTGGTTGATGTCGTTGTGTGTACGCACTCGCATTAGATTATCGTAATAAAGCATTCTATTGCGTTCAAAAAAATCAGAAAGGTATAATATTGGCTGTTTTAGTATGCCTTTATGTACCAAATATAAGGTAATCAATAGTCGACCAACTCTTCCATTCCCATCTAAAAAAGGATGAATAGTTTCAAATTGATAGTGTATTATAGCAATTTTTAATAAGTCAGGAAGTGGATTTAGTTCATCATTGGCAAAAAACTCAATGTCTGATATAAGGTCAGCAATAGAGTTATGCACAGGAGGAATAAAAACAGCATCATTGATAGATGCTCCTCCAATCCAGTTTTGGCTCGTGCGATATTCCCCTGGCAATTTGTGTTTGCCTCGTACTCCCTGCAATAAAATTTTATGAGTTTGCTTGATAAGGCGTGATGAAAAAGGGAGATTATGTAATTGTTTCACCGCATCATTCATCGCACCGATATAATTTTGTACTTCTTCCCAGTCGTCTCGCTTTTCTGAGGCAATATCTTTTTTGTCTAAAAAAGCTTCTTCCATGTTTGTTTGCGTTCCTTCGATTTTTGAAGATTGGGTTGCTTCTTTCGCTATGTGCATTCTGATATAAAGCTCGATATTTACATACTCTGAGTACATATCAAGCCTACCCAGTGAGCGGTCGGCTTTACTCAATAATTGAAGCAATTTCATATCATCTACTTGCCAATTGCGGTTAATTGGGTTTGGTTGAAAACTTTTATAGTAGCCTTGATTGACGTAATTACCAGAACGAAAAGATTTCATTTTATCGAAATTTTAAAATTATCGACAAATATAATAATAAGAATTTCGTTAGTTTAGTTTTTGTTTAAAATCTAAACTAATTATTTTTTTATTTTAAATTTATTCGATATTCTATAATAAGGAGGTTTTTATTCTTAATTTTCCTTAAATAATCGAACGATACGATTCTGACCGTTGCGTTCGCTTTCGCCTACTTTGCTCATTTATAAAGTTGATTGATTAGGTAGTTCTATTCCGATTTTGTAAAAATTGACGTAGTTTTTATCTTCTTCAAACTTAAAATTACTGTTCTTAAAATCTTTTCTATTTGAACCTTGATATGAATATATCACAAGACAGTCAATAATCCTGTCTTTCTCAATTTCTAAGAACTCATACACTTTTTTTAGTCTGGCATAACCGCTAATTTGCCTAATATCTTCTGTACTGATATTCCCATCTTGATACTGTGGCTTGTATTTGGCATCTACTACCATTTTGTACGTCCCATCTTGAGTTTTTATAATAAAATCAGGTTCTAAATAATTGAAAGTTTTGTGATACGTAACTTCGTGGTGGAGAGTAAACTTTTCTTTCAATTTAGAAAATACATAAAGTTCAAAAAGTTTACTCATATCAACCCAAAATGGCGGAACACTAACCGTGGTTGAGTTAGCTGCTGAAATATTATAACCATAACGTTTAAGAATATGCTTTGCAAACTTTAGTGCTTGTCCGTACTCTTTATATAACTTGTTTGTTTTGATGGTTTTTAGTTCAGCAATATTTACATCATTATCTACATTTGTAAATGCTGGTTGTATATAGTTGAGCAATCCACTTATTTGGTTTGTATCAACTCCTTTCAAGTTTTGTATAGCGGCTATCGAAAAAGTTAGAGCTTTTTTCAGAATCTTATTTTCGATGCTATTGATGCCAAATTCAGTATATTGGCAATAATTATAAAGCATTTTATTATTGAAATGATTCTTCTTGATTGTTTCGTTGACCAAGATTTTGCCTTTTACTCTCGAATTTAGATTTTTAGTAACTGAATAATAAGATTTCTTTAGACCTTTCTGAACAATTTTCTTTAGAATATGGACATATTGAACCAACAACAAAGGTGTTAATAAATCTTGCTTTTGCTCAATGGCTATGGTTGGTTTTTCAAAATTGATTTCGCATAGTTGGTCTAAGTGATTGTAGTTTTCTGGCTCTTTTAAAATATCAAAAAGCATTTTTACATAGTCAACTTCTGATTTGTCATCATCTAATTTTGGCTTTACATAAATTGGCAATTCATTTTCTACAATCCAGTCAACGCCCACAAAATAGAAAGTTTCAAAATGATATGGATTTATTTCATTTTCGGTGTAAGTGACTTTAAAACAGTATGCTTTGTTTTCTCCTCGTTGAATAGATTTATTGTAATTCTGTTTTTTTAAGATTGCAGTATATTTTTCAATATCATCTATTGGCTTTGGTTGTTTATACCCATTTTGTTCGCTTAAAGTAATCATAAATTACAGATTTTTAATAATTTCTTTAGCCGATTGCCTTAATATTCCATCGTTTACGTATTCTTTTAAAATCGGAATAATCTCATACTTCTTTCTTAAATCAAAATCACTTCCATTTTTTATAAAATAACTATGACCAAGCCATACGTCTTCGGGTCTGAACTCTTCAGATAAATATTCCGACGGCTTTAATTCGATGGTATTATCAGCTACATATTCATCAAAGTTTTTGATAAAGAGAGCCGATACTTTCTTAAATAATTCATGCTCAAAGTTTTCTCCTTCAATTATTTTTGGCAGAATATCAATAAATGCAAAGCGGCGGCGAATGGCGTAATCAATATGCCCCACGCTTCTATCTGAGGTGTTCATTGTGCCGATAATATACAAATTAGGAGGGATAACCAAAGAATTGTCATCATCAATGGCATACATACTTTCGACTTTTTCTCCCCGATATTCCAACGCATAAATCAACTCGCCCAAAACCGAAGGCAAGTTGGCTCTATTTATTTCATCAATGATTAGAACATATTTTTTTTCTGCAATAGTTACAATTTCATCATCTGGTTTTAGATTTTTATCTGCTATGTATTTTCTGAACAACTCAAGTATTTTAAACCAGTATGTAGCAAGGCTATTGGTCGATTTTGTAAGTTCTTTGTTGTCAATTATTTGTTGTCGGGTGGTTATATTGGCTAAATACATTTTTATTATGTCTGAATTTGGCACACCGCCATCAACATCCCAAGCATCTGAAATATAACGAATACTGTTTTCAGTAATTCGATTGATATATGCTTTCGAGGTAATCATTAATTTGTCAACGCTATTTTCCAGTTCTTCAGAAAGGTGACTTTTGAAATCGTCTAATGTTTTTTGCACCCAAATCTCTATCGCTACTTTTTCCTTTGGCTCTGTTGATGCTTTCCAATTCTTGTATGCTTCTTTTGCGAATGCCGCAAAAATCTTATCTTTAGTGAGGTATTCTATCTGATTATTCTTGTTTTCGGCAACAATTCCCCTCACAAAATCTTCATAAGAGTAAGCTGGGTGAAACTGAATGAGTTTAAACTGGTCGGTACTTTCAAGTCGCTCTTTTTGTTTCTTCTTATTCTCTGTAACACTCAAAAGAATCATCTGCTCGGCAATATCTTTTGCTGTATAGGTTTTGCCAGTGCCAGGAGGGCCTTGTAATATTACTTGTTGCTTCTGATTTAGTATATTTAAGTAGTTTTGAATATCCATACTTACTTTTTTATAAGTGTTTTTGTGTTCAAAAATAATTTGGTAGGCTTCAAATTGGTTTTTTAAGTCTTGTATAATTTCATCGAAAATTTTGTCTTCAATAAAATATGAATCGCTTTT
Source organism: Emticicia sp. (assembly GCA_017495105.1). Classification (GTDB taxonomy): domain Bacteria; phylum Bacteroidota; class Bacteroidia; order Cytophagales; family Spirosomataceae; genus Emticicia. Next base: position 12,131 of record JAFEIL010000180.1, read on the forward strand.
TTGAACTACTGATTGACTTTTTCCGAATAGTACATAGTTGTTATCAATGGGATTCTTTAGCTGCTCAACATTTCCATAAATGAAGCTGTATTCTGGTAGTATTTCTCTTATTTTTGCTTCTTGTTCAAGAAAACTATTCATAAATGGCTGCATATATGCAATAGTAGTCATTTGATTTGCAAATGGCACATATTGAGTATTAAATCCTAAACCGTATCGAATGAAATTATCAACGAAGCCAATGTGATATTGAACTTCAATTCCACCACCCTCATTTATTGCCCAGTCCTTACCTTTGTCTGTGTCATAAGTAAATAGAATACCTTTTTTAGGGCTTTTGCCCAACTTTGCAAGTTCCTTTCTTTTTGTTCCAAATTCATTACAAAAACTTCCTAACGTAGTGTTAATTTGATTAACTAATTCATTAAAATTTATAAAATTCATATTTTTGTCTGTTTTTACACCAACCTCGTTTTGCCCGTCAATAACTCTTGCATCATACCCAATTTTATGGCTCGGTATTTCTCCAATTTTGCTTCTAAACCCTCTATCTCGGCATCCATGTCTGATAATATCGTGGCGATGTGGGTTTGTTCGGAAAGTGGGGGAATTGAAATTTGCCAAGATTTATATTCATTACTATTTAAGCCAGGCTGCCCGCTTCTCATAGAATTTGCTAAAACCCAATCCCAGTATGATTTTGTTTGTGTTAAAAAAAACAAATATTTTGGGCTGAGTATTTCGGTGTTTGCTTTGATTCTAATTAAAAAACCTGCAAATACGAGCATTCCATCATTTTTATCGTACAGGTATGTTTTTCCCACACTTGCACCTGTCCTTGCAAAAACAATATCACCTTCTTCCAAGTAAAAAGATGTAGCAAGAATATTATTTACTGAAACTTTATTTGAACTTAAATATCTTCCATCTTCCGAAATATCTGTAATTCTTAAATATGTTGGAAGGGTATCATCAAATTCAACGGCTGCCGCATTTATACCGTAGTCTGGATTTTTGAGTAAGCACTCCCCCAACTTCTTCACTTCCCAACCTTCTTTGGGTTGTAGGAGTTTTTGCATTGCTCCTTGTTTGATATTGCGTTTTTTTTCAATGAGTTTTTCTAAACTGCTTATCAAAGCATCAGCATCACTGAGTGCATTGGCTATGGCGGTTTGCTCCCTTAGGGTGGGAGGAAGTGGGATTTGAAAGTTAAATAGCTCTTTTAATGTTATACTTGCTTGATTTGCATTTCCACGATAAATTAATTCAATGTACTGTAAATATCTCTTCGTTTGGAAATTGTTCAATAACAAGGTTTGAGTCTGAATAGTTTTGTGTTTTGCTCTAATGAGAACGGCATTTTGATTTAATAAACTACCTTCAAATTCTTTTGAAACCTTGATAACTTTACCCACCATTGAGTCATACATAGGAGGTTTGGAACCAACGGTTGTAAAAATCAAATCACTTTCTTCGAGTCTCCATTTTTTATAAATTCCTTCATCTTTTTCATCAATGAAAATTCCATTTGTTTTTTTTATACTATCAAATGTTGTATCACTAACACGAATAATTCTAATACCATCCTGTTGATAGTCTTTAGATTTAAAAGGAAACCCTTTTATATAATCAATAATATCTCCAAATCTTTTCACTTCCCAATCCTGTGGGATAATACCGATTTCTGAGTTTTTGTAGTTTTGTGGTGGGTTGTTATTGGTCATGGTTGTTGTTGAGTAAAGTTTTAATTTCTGCAAACAAACTTGCAAACGGTAATGTTGTAACTAATTGATTATCAGTGTGTTTTTGTTTGCAAGTTTATTGGTAAAGTCTTTGTTTCTGCAAACGAAAATGGTGTCTAAATCTACCAAAAACCGTTTGCAGAAGTTTAATTATTTGCAAGCGGTTTGCAAGCGGTTTGCAAGCGGTTTGGTGTATAAATGTCTGATTTAAAGCGTTTTACGTGCTTGCAAACGTTGGTTTTATTTTTGTATAATACGTAATTCCTTTATCATTTCTTTTAATTGTTATTTCGTTAGCTTTTCGTAAGTCTTTAAAAAGTCGTGATACATTAAATATTTCGCTATCTGGAAGATTCAGTATATCACGAGCCGTTTTGTTGTCTATCTCATCAAATTCATCTAAGTATTTTAAGATAATTTGCTTTTGCTTAAAGGTGCTTTGCTTTTTTTGCCTTAGATATTGTTTCTCGTCTTCAACAGTATCCAATTTTGTTTTATGAATAATATATTTCTGACCAGAAGTTTTACCTGTGGTTTCGATAAATTCGAGTTCTTGAAGTTCAGCTAATATCTTACGCAATTGATATTGATTGACAAAAGGTTGCTTTTCGAGTTCGGCAAAAGTTATTTTCTGACCCGTATAAATACTATTTAGTACCAGCAGTTTCTCCAAATCAATGTCTTTTCCATTCATTTGTTTATAAATCAAGCTCAATTCTACCAGTTTTTCGGCATATACATCGGCTTCCACACTCAGCACAATCGAATGTTCGCTTTGCTTGGGTTTGGGTAATTGTTTGCCTTTTGAGAGCAATGCCGTAAAAATCTTGTCGAAACCACTACCTGCTTTTTCGGCATAATTGATTTCTCTAAAAATATCCATTATGCTCGGATTTCGGGGGTTTGTTTTCCGCAAAAAGTTACTTTCGTCAATTCCTTGCGGAAAATTCCCAGGACTTTCAAATTCTATGTAAGTTGGATACTTACGAATTTCGATAATTTGCTGACGGCTATAATCACGGTGAGCTATGGCATTGATGAGTAATTCTCGAAGCACCACTTCGGGATAATCCTCGATGTATTCTCTAAACAACCCAAAATGAAACTCTTTGAGCTTAATCTCTGATTTTAGTTGATTGAAACATTCATCGGCAATATCTATAAGATTGCCTTTATATTCAAATGGCCGATAAGAGCCATCTTCATAGTATCTGATATATTTGATTTGATTGTACGGAAACTCTCGAAGGGCTTTGGCATTACCAATAAACAAAACTCCAGCCGTAGTGGGTTTTATGATTTGATTTTCTTCTTTAGTTAAGCCTAATGTTTCGGTAAATTCATTAGCCGAGTTTTTCAAATAAGGACTTTGGGGCTTATTTTGCTTGATACGGTTGTATAAATCTCTTGTTTTGTCGATGTCCTGCCAGCCAGCTATCGGATTGCCTTGAGAGTCTTGAGCGGTGGATGAAAACTCAAACGCCCACGTTTTAGAATCATAAACAATAAGTCCTTTTTCTGCTTGAATAGTGCTAATTTCGTGAGGCTCTATGGCTCGGTTTCCATCATTATTACGAATCAAGTATTCGCTCTTTGAAGTACGGTGCAACTGCTTAGAAAAAGGTATTTCTAACACCAAAACAGTGGTAGAACCAATAGAAAGTTTATGCGATTTGAGTGTAATCGAGGGTTCTGTACGGTCTTGAACCTGCTTAATTAGCTCAAATACCTTTTTATCCTGTAATTCAAAATCTGTATTTAATTCTTTGGTGTTATCAACGATGCCAACAAAAATGAAACCACCTTTTAAGTTAGCAAATGCAACAACATCACGAGCCATTTCTTCGTAGTTGGGTGCAAAGTTTCTAATAGATTTGCCAAAAGCCAATTTATCTTCTAATTGCTCTTTAAAATCTACTATGTCACATTCACCACGTTCGAGTAGGTCATAAAACCATTGAATGCTAAGTCTGGTTTCTTTCTTCATGTTTATAATATCGCAAAGATGTTTTTAACTTAAAAATACTCTTTCTCGACCTTTAATAGGAGTTTTGCTATAAAATATATCCCGTTCAATTGTCGCTACGCTGTGGCGATAATTTATAAAAACTACTTCCATACAAATCCCATTTTTTCGAGGTGTGCAGTTACTTTTGCTTCCAATTCGGCTACTTCGGTGGTTTGTAGTGGCATTGGGGTTTCGTAGCGTTCGGCCAATTCCTTGATACGTTGGGTTAGGCGTTGGCTGATGCGTTCCATTTCGGTTTTCACACTTCGCTCAATGGTTGCCATCCATTTATCATCAACCACCAATTGCTTGATGTCGGTTTCGGTTAGGCTTTTGTATTGGTTGAGTGCTTTTAAGTCAAGGGCAATTTCGGCTTCTTTTATTTTTTTACTAAGCTCGGCTTGGTCATCAATGAGTTTGAGGTATGTTTTCAAAATCGCTACTTCGGCCGTGTTGTCTTTTCTAAACATAGGCGTATCAATCGACTTCAAGCGTTTTTGGGCATTTGCCTTGTTAATCTTATCGAAATCAGCAAAAAAGCCATCTTCGCCACCGTGTTCTTCTTCCAGCTCAGTTTGCTGTGAAGCAAGCGATTCTTTCTTGGCAGAAAGTTGCTCAATAGCCGTTTTTTCTACCATAAAATAGCGGTCAATTACTAAGCTTTTCGGTACGAGGTCGCACTCCCAGCCCTTGTCCACATCGTTTCCAGCTTTATTTTTGACCAAAATTCTATACGGTTCTGCTTTCCACCCATCAACAGCTATCAAATAGCAATCATCCTGCATGGTTTCGTTCCAATAGTTCATCAAGTGCTGATAAACATCGTACTTATCCATCAATTTTCGATTGGTATAACTCTGCAAAACATCCTCCGAAATATCATTAATGGTTTGTTTGGGCTTAATGCCAATCGTCAGAGCTTTTAAATATGCTGTACTGCGTACTTTCCAACTATCAAATAAAGCATCCATTACGGTACTGAAAGTCACAAATTCAGGATGCGAAAAAATACTTTGTTTGATGGCTGTTTTACTGATATTTAGTTGGCTATAATTTGCCCTTATGCTACCAGAGAATAATTGGTTTTTGAGCGTTGGATAAACCTCCCAGTATTCGCTCAGAGCTTCAATATCGGCATCGGGAATGCCACCCAACAAATGCCCCTCAATATCTTGGATGTCTTCAATTTCTTGGCTATCAATGTATCGAGGAATATTGAGGTTAAAATCGTTTTTCGGGTCGGCAATTTCAGCAATCTTAACAAATCGACTAAACTTTGGTAGTTCGATTTGTTTATTGAAAACATCAACAATTTTATGAATATCTTGTTCTCGCAGACGATTTTTGTTGCCATCCTTCAAAAATCCTTTGCTGGCATCAATCATAAAAATGCCTTTTTCTTCAGGGCTTAGGTCTTTGGTTTGTTCGGCATATTCCATATCAATCACTATAATACAGGCAGGAATACCCGTACCATAAAATAAATTGGCAGGTAAGCCAATAATGCCTTTGATACGGCCTTTTTCGATGAGACTTTTACGAATTGCAGCTTCTACATTGCCACGAAACAATACACCGTGTGGCAAAATACAAGCCGCTTTACCCGTACTTTTCAATGTTTTGATGATGTGCAGCAAAAAGGCATAATCGCCATTTTTATCGGGCGGAATTTTACCTTCTTCAAATCGGCTATGTAAGTCATTGGCAGGGTCGAAGCCATCAGTCCAGTTTTTAGAAGAGAAAGGAGGGTTGGCAACCACAAAATCAAAGGTTTTTAGTCCACCAAGCTCATTTAAATGCAAAGGATTCGATAGCGTACTTTGCCCTTTTTTGATTTCGGCTTCGGGATTATTATGCAAAATCATGTTCATACGAGCCAAAGCAGCCGTTACGACTGTTTTCTCTTGTCCATAAATGGTTGCATTATTATCAGATTCTTCGGCTACTTTGAGTAGTAACGAACCAGAGCCACAAGTAGGGTCATGTATAGTTTGTTTGTCAGTAGTGTTTTTCTTTACGCCAATAACTTTTGCCAATACACGACTGACTTCGCTCGGTGTATAAAACTCTCCCTTGCTTTTACCGCTTTCAGAGGCAAAATGTCGCATGAGATATTCGTAGGCATCGCCCAAAATATCGTCACCTTCGGCACGGTTTTTACTAAAATCTAAAGCAGGATTTTCAAAAATAGTAATCAAGTCGGTGAGTTTATCCACCATTTCCTTGCCTTTACCTAATTTTTCTTCATCCTGAAAGCTAATAACATCAATGACATTCTCTAAATCATTTTCTTTGGCCAATGCAGTAATAGCCATGTCAATTTTTTCGCCAATGTCTTTTTGCCCTTTCAGGGCTTGCATATCTTTAAAACTACCACCTTCAGGAATATAAATTAGTGCATTTAGGTCATTAGCATATTTATCAGATACATACTTTACGAATAACAAAACCAACACATAGTCTTTATATTGGCTTGGCTCCATTGAACCTCTCAACTTATCACAACTTGCCCATAGAGAGCTGTACAACTCAGATTTTTTAATTGCCATTAGGAATCGGGGAAATAATAATAACTTTCTACTACTCAGTAGGTGGTTTTTTTCTGTAAAAGTACAATTCTAAGCACGAATTGCGAGAGAAACAAGCTGGATTTATTTAGCGGTGAATGGTATAAAAACGAAAAAAGCCTTAAAATGAGTGGAATTCTTCATTTTAAGGCTTTCAGTAGAAGCGAAATTATCAAACTTTCTTTGGCGGAGTATTAACTGTCCTTGTTGTTTTCGTTGATTTAAGCGTTTTGTTTGGCTTAGTTTCACTAAATGCAGCGAATGCCAAAAAGAAAACAAGTATTAGTAAAAGTATAATCGCTATCCAACGAGTGTGATTTTGTGGTCTTGAAAACGTCAAGACGCCGATTTGCTGAAATTCGTGCATAATTATATAAATTTATTTGTTTTTAGAATAGCATTTAAAATATCAATTGGCTTTTCGATGGCAAATTCCTTTGTAATACCATCAATTGATTTGAAAGAAATGTACTTGCCTTTTACTTTTTCATACATAGGTCGAAGAAGAACTTCGTAATGATTGACTTCAACCTGATTGGTTTTGATGTCGGGAGCGGCCAATTGTACATTTTTATGCCTTGCAACAATCATGCTTCGCAGATAATCTGCGAATGTTGGGAATGAGTCTCGGTTGTTTTGCCACTCTTCCTGTAAGTCTTCAAATAATTCTGGGGTTACTTTACATCCGATTTGTACCATAATTTCGATTTTTTAAATTAAAAACTTGATTTCACTATTGATTTCGTGTTGGATTTCAACCGATTTCGAGCTGAAATCTAAGTATTATCTCTAATAGGTATGTAATCATTTGCGAATTCGGCTGATAGATGAGAAAAGAAACGATTTCATGTGAAATCAAGAGATTTTAAACGAAATCAGGAGATTTCAAATGATTTCGTCTGTTTACAGTAAAATTCGTTGAAATCTTTGAAATCGTCATTATTTGTTCAGTTTAAAATTTTATTTTACCACAGATAACCTAAATAAAATACTACAATACTACAAAGTGCATAAGTGACTGTTGGTCAGTAATTTATGTCAATTTATGTGTAGTAAAAAGTGTAGTATGCCAATACTACACTTTAAGGAAAATACTACACTACTACACCAAATACTACATAAAATACTACTTAATTATTATATAAATATTTGATTACAAGTTGTTTAACCTATTTGTAGTTTTGTAGTATTATTAAAATAGCTTTGTTGGATATTGTCTTTTTGAAAAATCAATATTAAACGACGACTGTATTTTGCTGTAAGTTATTGATAATGAGCCAGTTTCTGGTATTGACCTAGTGTTTGAGTCATTTGTGTCAATTGACATAAACCTTACGCTCTTAATTATCTCTTTACGTTCACGGGGTTCTTCAAATCTGATTAGTTCCTCGATAATACTATCTTTATCGGGAGACTGCCTATGGTAGATATGATGGTATTTCTGCTTAAAAAGCGTAAAAACCTTGCGGTTTATCTCTAAAAAACCCTCATTAAATTTGTAGTGAATACCTTCTGAAATGGCATTACTATCAAAAAGGAGTTGTAATATTTCAAAAAATTCAGCTAGTGATGTTTTATCAGCCATTACGTTATGCTGTTTTAGAATAATATCCTTTCCAAATTCACAGAAATCTGATAGAATATCATTCTCGTTAGTCGATTCGCAAATTTGAATTTTGCCATTTACCTGCAAAATATAAGCTGCAGCCATCGTTTGTGCTAAGTTATTAATATGACGCTCAGGAATATTGTCTAAGTGCATCAACGAGGTTAATTTACGATGCAACTCACCATAGGCATAGGCATAATTTTGATAGACCAAATCTCTATACTGAAATAGTTCAGCCGTAATTGTGCCTAAGCCACTTTTTTCAATGTCTTTTAGCTTTGAATAGTTAATTCGTTGATTTTCTGTTTTTTGTTGGTTCGATACAAGTAAAAACAGACACCTACTAAAAAATATTTGATTAGCGGGTGTGTAGTTACTGGTAAGTGCCAAAGACGAGTGTATATCAACCGATGTTGTGACGGTGTTGTTTTTAGCATTTTCTGGTGTCAAATGATAGCCTCCTAAATCATAAACGGCTTGTAATAAGCCTTCATAAGATTGTTCATTTTCAAATTCATCGAACCATTGAATTACATTGGCTGACTGGCTTAATAATTTAGTTAGAGCGGCACTCGTATTCCTACTTTTTAAATTTACTTCATCCTGATAATAGCCATAAAGCGAAGTAAGACTTCTAATAATAGAGCTTTTACCTGTTCCATGAGAGCCTTTTAAGTAGAGAATCGGCATGAATGATTGATGAGAAATGGCTATATCTCTAAAGAGAGTCATAATATAAAAACAGGTAGGAATAAAAGCATATTCCCACTGGTGAGCATTTGAAAACAATCTAAACCATTCATTAAAACTAATTTCACTCTCAGTCAAGAAAAACCTTGTATGTTTTTTATTATTGACTTGTGGCATTGAAATGTATTTATCGCCCGCTCTTAAAATGTTGAAAGAGTCAGGACTGAGAATTTCTGATTGGAAAAGCACTTTATTTGAAAAGCAAAAAGTTTGAGAGTCTTTTTGCCATCCATACCTTGTAATTTTAGCAGCGACTGGAAAGGTAGATTGAAACAGAAACTCCAGTAATTCGTCTAATTGTTGGTCACTGATTCGTAAACTCAGACATTTTGAGGCTATTATTCTTTTTAATGCCTTAGCCGAACAAAGCTCATCATGCGTAACCTCAATATAAATTTTTTCATTTCGGGGGTTATGTAATTCTAAGTGCCATGTGATTTCTTCATTTTCATCTTCAGCTTTGAACTTTATGAAAACATGAAATTCAGCAACAGTCTCAAAACCGTTTTTCTTCGTTTTTATTTCAATTGTGCCGTCATTTTTGTATCTAACATTCTCTCTTTTGATTACTTCTTGGTCTATTCTTAGGTTTTCTTTATCGGCTAGCTCGTAAAGTTTGTTTAGATTTATGAAACGACCTGTTTTTAGTAAATTGTCAAATTTCTGGTTTGTTTCAAGCTCTTTGTAAGAAGTATTTTTTCGGCTTAATTGGTGAAACATATCTCTGCCATTTTCTCCAAGAGCAGAAAGACAATTTGCTGCTAAAAACCATTCATTATAGTTTTTAGTAATATCTATATTAGATTGAACAAATGCAGTTACATATTTTTGGGCTTTCTTTAGTTCTTTAGACACATCGCCTTTAAACCTTATTTGGTCATTAGTACTTTCTTTTTTGGTTTTTGGTAACTCTAAGGTTGAGTTTAATACTTCAAAGCAAGCTGCTTTCCGATTGATAAATAATGTTGGGTCATAACTAACAAAACAGGCTCTTGTTGGGTCACTACCAGACCTATCAATACTAATTTTATAAGCCTCTTCATAATGGACTCTTGCTACTTCAAACGTTTCCTTATGTTTTTGTGGATGTGCCTTCAATACACCAATTTTTAAACCATTTCCTGATGGAGAAACAAAACAGAAAAGTGTATGCTCATCAGCACAAACCAATTCCTTTAAATCATTAAGATTTTCGACGCTATCTAAGTCCAACACCAAGAAAGGCAGATATTGATTAATATCATCTGCTTTTCGTTTTTTATTGAATGTAGCAGAAAAAACAAAGTAGTCTAAATTGCTTTTAAGCGTTTTTCTTAATGGCTCATTTTCTATTGCTTGATGAATTTCTTCTATTTTATGCTTGTATGTGCCATCTTTGCAAAAGTTTAAGGCTTCGCTTAAAGATATGTAGGAACTTGGATTAACTGACTTAATGCCATTTTTGAAGAATGGAATTCCCATAGCCAAAATATCTTGGTCATGGTATTGATACCGTGAAGTATTATTCATAATTTTATGACTTCATTAGAGATGAAAAATGTACAAAAAAGCCGTCTGACCGCCAAGTTGACGGCTTTTTTTGTGCGAAAATTACTCGTTAAGTTTAGAAGCTTGTTTTTGGATCGTAAAAGAACTTTTCAAGGTCATTTCGTAGAATGAATACATCTTTTCCTATTTTTTTGTATGGGAAGACGCCACCACGCTTTAGATTGTCAAATTTTGTTCGGGAGATACCGAAGAGTGAGCATACTTCCTTTGGCCGAAGGTATTCGTTAGGGGTATTAGTTTTAGGTGTTGTGCCTATAAGTTGTTTGATTTCAGCTAATTCTTTTAGAATTATTTGGAGGAAATCTGTTTGATTTGCTTGGGATATTTGGGTATTCATGATTGTTTTGGTTTTTGTTGTCAAAACTGATACACAAATGTGAAACAAAAAATTCGGTATAAAAAATGTTTTAACGAATTATTTTATAATATTCAATTAACCGATAAATATCGGGGCTGTTATTTTTAATTAATCGAACAATATCAGTAAATGTATTTTGCATTTCAGGGTGAATATTAAATTTAATCATAAACTTTTGGTAAACTCCTTGCATAAATGATTGCAATGATGTTATGTGAAGCAGATAATTGTAATCATCTTCAATTTTTTTTTCAATAACTTCTTTTGTAAGTCTAAATTCTAAAACGTCTTCCATTGCTTTAAGAACCCAAATATTTGAATTGTATTTTTCAGTTATTAGAGCTTTATAGCCAGTATCAAGATACTTATAGTATAGTAGTAAAGAGCTTTTTGAAAAAGATAATATTTGAGGTGCAAACATTATTTTACCCATTCCATGATACTCATTATTAGTTATAAGTTCTTCTTGAATTTCAGATTTCAATAATTCTTCGGTAAGAGTAGACACTGGTTTATTAAGCCATTGATATATATCGTTTATCTCAGAAATCTTAAAGTCATCCCTTTCAAAAATATTCAGTCCAGCTATAATAAATTCTAAAACTTTTTTTTCTTCGCTCCTTTCATGCTCCGAAATTTCCATTAACTCTTCAATCGAAGTTTCTTTAATTTGAATATGACTATAAAATTTAGTATTCTGTTTTTTTGCAATAATCTCAATGTATAATTCATAAGATTCATCATCGGCGTATTTTGCTAATTTGGCAAAGTGTTTTATAGTAATTTTACCAATAGTCTTATGTTTTTGATAGGTTCGCTTAGGTGTTGTATTCTCTTCCATAAAATAATCTATTTTTTCCAATCAGTATTTTTTAACTGTTCAAACATTTCTACTTGGTCAACGTGTAAATACCCACTCGTAGTTTTTATATCTCCGTGTTGCAATAGACTCTGAGCATACAATAATCCTACTTTATGAACCATGTGGGTAGCAAAAGTATGTCTGGAAGAATGAAATGTCAAATATTTATTGATTTTTGCGAGTTTAGCAAGTTCTTTTATCAGTTTATTCGCTTTAGGGTTTGTAATACCATAAAATAATCTATTCTTATCGCTATTAAGATATTTATTAGCGATTTCCTGTGGCTTCCCATCAAATAAGTTGGAAAGAGGTAATCTAAAGGGTTTTTTGGTTTTTATGGCGGTAATTACTAACTCTAAACCTTCTGGCGTATTTTGGAAGCTCTTTTTAGTCAAAACGTGAACATCGGAGTATCTCAAACCAGTATATGTCGAAAACAAAAACATATCTCTTACTAACTCCATAAGTGGGGTTGATTCACTATCAAAAGTCAGATTCTCTAATTTTTCCCATTCTTGATTTGAAAGCCAAGCTTTATTTACACTTTCTTTTTTCGATTTAAACTTCAGATAGGGATTTTGGTCATAAGGCAAATGCCCGTGATTGATAGCCAAAGCAATGTATTTCTTCATTTGTCGATGACGTTTATCTACAGAGTTTAATTTCATGCCTTTGCCCTCTCTTCCATTCCTTTTTTTTAGAAATTGGTCGTACCCTTCAATTAAAGCATACGTAAGGTCTTCAAAGGCAATTACAGGACAGTAATCCTTCAAAAAATCAAGGTTTGTTTTCTGCTGCTGCCATGTAA
>JAFEIL010000331.1 GCA_017495105.1 Emticicia sp.
GAAAAATACAATCGTGTTTTTTGAATATCCCTAAAAAGCCCTGTTTTGTTCCAAAACCAAAACTACTTGGAACACCTTTGGAACGAGAAAAAGATAAAAAAATGAATGGTTTATATTTTTCTTAAAATCTTGGAACATTGGAACAAATAAGAATAAGTATTTAATAATCAATTATTTATAGTGTTCCAAATATGTTCCAAAAGTGTTCCAAAGTTCCAAAATAAACGTCAAAAATGGCTTTGTTCCAAATGTTCCAAAAAAACAGCTATATCACGCCAAAACGCATTGGCAGTACAATTTTTACCGCTAAAAGAAAAAGATAATGTTTATCAATAAATCAGACATCGAAAAAGTAAAGCAATATTCAATTATTGACTATCTAAGTAGTAAAGGAATTCAGCCATTGAAAGAGATTGGCAAGCAAATGTTATATTATTCACCGTTAACCAACGAGAAAACAGCATCGTTTTTAGTAGAACCAACTAAGAACGTATTTAATGATTATTCAAGCGGCCAAAAGGGTGATATAATTAGATTGGTAGGGCTGATTGAAAAACTATCTTTCTATGAGACTTTTAAACTATTATCTGTTTTAAAAACGAGCGTTTCTGTATCTTCTTTTTCTTTTAGCGGTAATAGTAATAAACAACTTAAGATGGTAATAAACAGCGTTCAACCTGTTTCTAATAAATCATTAATTCAGTACATAGAGAATAGAGGTATTGCTATTAATTTGGGCAAAAAATATTTAAGCGAAGTCCACTTTAATAACAATGGCAAAAATTACTTTGCCGTTGGTTTTCAGAATATTAGTGGTGGGTATGAATTAAGAAATCCATTAGGTTTCAAAGGGAAAACCGCCAACGGAATCACTCTTTTTGATAAAAAAACAAATAAAGTTAACTTGTTTGAAGGTTTCTTCGACTTTCTTTCAGCACTTCAGTACTATAATTGTGATTCGTTTAAAAATACTACTGTTATTCTCAACACAAATAATAATCTACAATCATTCCTAAATACCCTATCTAACTACCAGGTCATCAATTCTTTTCTTGATAACGATACAAGCGGGAGGTCTACATATTATAAAATAGCCAATTTGGGTTTTGAAGTATACAACCAATCTGAAATTATTTATCCAAATAGTAAAGATTTCAATGATTTCATATTGAATAAACCACTAATTGTAACCTGAAAAACACCTTATTTATACGTATAAACTACGTGAAAGTAACCTGATTTATACCTGACTTGCACCTGATTTATACCATATCTGTAGTAAAATTACCTGATAGATAGGTGATATGCACGTGCCAAATGTCAAGTATTAGTCTTTTTAGTAATTATCAAGCCTCAAATAATTTATTATACATTTAAACAAATAGACAAATGATTTCAATTCCAGTTTACAACACCTTAGGTAAAATTGTTCGTTACCTTGATTTTGATTATAACAACGATGTAAAAGACATCACAGGGAGGTTGATTAGTTACCCTGATAGAATTTATCAAAACGAGGTAAATGATTTAGTTCTAACAAAAGCTTTCTTTAAAACGAGAGGTAATGTGGTAGTAGAACAAAATTGGTTTGATAAGGTAAAGTTGTATCGTAAAATTAACAACCTCTTTCTTTCCAAAACCGAGGTATTGCAAGCAATTGAAGAAAGGTTAAATAGTCTTATAATTACAGGAATAAAGGCTAAGAATCATTTTGAATCGCTTGCCTCTGGTGATGAAGCTGAACAATTATTTAAAATAACAATTTTTATTTCGACTGCTAACAACCCTTTGATTTCACGAGTAGTTGATACCTATTCAAGAAGAACAAAAAATGATTGGAAAATTGCTTTTAGAGATAAATTACTATTACTCGAAGAAGAGGCACAAAAGTTATTAATTAGGAAAAAACAATTAATGAACGAAACATTAGCGGATAATAGTGGCATTTCTAATGAAATTAATAATTTAAGGAAAATAGAAGTAGCTAAACAAACCATCAAAGACAATAATAATAAGACATTTGAAATTGTTATTTTAGGTTTTGTAATTCTAATAGTAACAAAGAGATTAAGTAGGAGTTAAAACAAGAAAAATGTAGTTAGTTGTTTTAATTTAATGCTAATTATAGATGAAAAAACCGCTAAAGATTAAATTCTAAGCGGTTTTTTTGTAGTTTATAAAAAGTGTACTAACACTATTACTAACAATTTTGATTTTTGAGAAATAAAAAAACCGTAATTGCTTAATTATCAGCATATTACGGTTTATTTTTACTCTTTATGTACCCGGAGCCGGAGTCGAACCGGCACGAGTGTAACCTCATTGGTGTTTGAGACCAACGCGTCTACCAATTCCGCCATCCGGGCAAATCGCTTTGGGAATGCAAAGGTAGAATTTTAATTTTTAAATCCAAAACACAAGTCGAAAATTTTTCAAAATATTTTGACCTTTAAGCAAAAAATTAGCAACTTAGATTTTAAACAAAAATGGATTGCCGAAACAACCCATTTTTTTTATCTGTATTTAGGAACTTTCGCCCGTTGACTCAAAAAACTATATTCTGATAATTTCTGCACCAATCGCATTCAAACGTTTGTCGATGTCTTGGTAGCCACGGTCAATTTGCTCGATGTTATCAATCGTACTTGTTCCATCCGCAGAAAGTGCTGCAATCAACAAAGAAACCCCCGCACGAATATCAGGCGATGTCATTCTGATTCCACGCAAATTATGCTCACGGTTCAATCCAATCACGTTGGCACGGTGTGGGTCACACAAAATAATTTGGGCACCCATTTCAATCAATTTATCAACAAAGAATAAGCGACTTTCAAACATTTTTTGGTGAATCAATACCGCACCTTTGGCTTGGATGGCCGTTACTAAAATAATCGAAATCAAATCGGGGGTAAATCCTGGCCACGGAGCATCATAAATCGTCAGAATCGAACCATCAATCAATGAACTAATTTCATAGTGAGTCTGGGCAGGAATATGAATATCATCGCCACGGAATTCCATCTTGATACCCAATTTCTTGAATACATCAGGAATAATTCCGAGTTCTGGAATCTGACAGTTTTTAATCGTAATCTCTGATTGGGTCATGGCCGCCAAACCAATGAAACTACCAATCTCAATCATATCTGGTAGCATCGTATGCTCGCAACCGCCCAATTCGCTCACACCTTCAATCGTGAGGAGATTTGAGCCAACTCCACTGATTTTTGCCCCCATACGGTTGAGCATCTTGCACAACTGTTGTAGATACGGCTCACAAGCGGCGTTATAAATGGTTGTCGTACCTTCGGCCATTGCGGCAGCCATCAAAACATTGGCCGTTCCAGTTACCGAAATTTCGTCCATCCACACATACGCACCTTTGAGTTTAGAGCCATCTACTGTGTAAAAAGCATCGTTCGGGTCGTAGATAAATTCGGCACCAAGTTTCTGAAAACCAGTAAAGTGAGTATCCAACGGACGACGACCGATTTTATCTCCACCTGGGCGTGGGGCTTTTCCTTTGCCAAAACGTGCCAACATAGGCCCCAAAAGCATGATTGAGCCACGCAATGAAGCTGCTTTGTCTTTATATTCTGCCGTCTCAAAATATTCAAAGTTCACGGCATCGGCTTGAAAACGGTACGAGCCATCGCCTACTTTATTGCGACTTACGCCCATATCTTCGAGCAATTCCATGAGTTTGTTTACATCACGGATATTCGGAATATTATGAAT
>JAFEIL010000208.1 GCA_017495105.1 Emticicia sp.
ATATTGCACGTTACGTGATTTCAAATACAAATGACCATAGTTATAATTACTTTAGTATGACAGGTAATATACCAGTTAGTTTTATTAAAGCAGGTTTGGTTGCAAATACTGTATTTATTGGTACTTCATCTGGTTTTATTTATAAATTGACAGGTATTACGGAAGTAGATGGAAATATACCTACTATTACGACGATTTTAAATCCAACTCAAATTGCTGGCGAAACTGGTGTTATTTCGTGTGTAGAAATTGGGGCAAATGAAAATGAACTTTTAATTACGAAGTCCAACTATAATGTAAAATCGGTATTTTATACAAATAATGGTGGTAGTTCTTGGACGAGTAAAGATGAATCTACCTACGGTTTGCCCAATATTCCTGTAAGCTATGCTTTGTTCAATCCACTTGATAGAAAACAAGTTTTACTGGCCACCGAATTGGGAGTTTGGAGCACAACTGATATTACTGCGTCAAATCCTGATTGGCAACCAACTAATGCTAATTTAGCTAATGTTAGATGTGATATGCTCAGATACCGCTCTGCTGATAACACAGTGGCAGTTGCAACGCATGGCCGTGGGATTTTTACTACAAAATTAACATCATGTCCAACAAATGTAGTGAAAACTGGAAATATGTCAGGAACTGAGACTGTTTTATCAGGCACCTATATTAATGGTAAGACGACAAATGTTATTCAGACTGGAGCTAATACAACTTATAGTGCAAAAAATTATGTACTGCTCGAGCCAAAGTTTGAAACTCAGAGTGGAGCCATTTTTAAAGCTTTGATTGGTGGATGTAATTAGAGTCTTTCTAAATATAATAATGAATCCAACCAATTTACAGTTATTGGAATCATTATTGTATGAACTAAAATTTTTAAAATAATTACTAAAATGAAAAATATTATGTCATTATTAGTTGCATTTTTGTTTTTATTTGGTTGCGAAAACGTTCCCATCGATGTAGGGATAGTGGAAGGTAAAGTGACGATTGGTCCACTTTGTGGAAATATTCCAACAATGACGACTGGTACAAATCCATGTGGATTTACTGATGAGCAAATGAATCAAGTTTATTCAAAATATAAGGTTGCAATTTATAGCGTAAACAGTCCAAAGGTTGTATTAAAAGAGGTGGTTTTGAATAGAACAGGTACTTTTTCTTTTGAAGTCCCAACAGGGGGGTATTCGGTTGAAGTCTTAATACCCCAAGGAAGTGCCGCAACTACACAATTAGGTAGCGAATTAAAAAAAATGGTTAGTATTTCCAAGAGTAAGGTTACAACTATTAGTCTGAATGTAAATACTGGAATTCAATAGGAAATAACATGAAAAGCTACCTGATTTTATCGATTATGTTCTTAACACTTATTGCTTGTTCATCGCAGACAATTACTCCAGATATTGGTTCACTAGATTTGAAAGTGACTATTGGGCCACTTTGCCCTGTTGAACCTTGTAATAGAAATGCCGATGATATTAGAAAAGTGTATGAAGCCTACACTTTCACAGTGAAAGAAGCAAAAACTGGAAAAATAGTTTTGGAGAAAACATTGACTTATAATGGCACAAGTGGTTTACTAAAAAGTACTGATATGTCGGTAGGTGAGTTTGAACTTGATTTTAGTCCAAAAAGTTTTTTCAATAAGCAAGGGTTTCCGAGACCATTCATAATCGAAAAAAGTAAAATAACCCAACTCAATATTTCGATTGATACGGGTATTCGATGAGATATTTTTTGATTTTTAAGACGCCAATCAAAACGATTGGCGTTTTTTGTTTCTTTTATTATTTATTTTTATCAATTCAAACGAAAACAATCATCAATGACTGCACTCGAAAAATATATCTAGTCTTTTAACTTACTTTAGCAGTTATTCTGCATGGAGTCCATTAATAAAATCACTGACTAGCGATGTGCAAGTTGGTAATACAATTAAGGCCAGATTAGAGCCACCTAAAGCCAGCGGTATGCCTTTTAAATCCAAAGTTTTGGTATTTGAAGCCAACAAAAAGTCTGTTTGGCTGGGATATTTATTCATCAAGGGTTTATTTGATGGAGAATATTTTTTTGAACTGATTAATAATCTTGGTGGAACAACAACATTTATGCAAAGCGAAAAATTTGAGGGAATTCTTATTCCGCTTTTCAAAAAAATGCTTGATACTAATACAAAAGAAGGCTTCGAGTCAATGAAAAAAGCATAGAAAGATAAAGCTGAAAGTTTGTAGCATTATTTTATTATCAAAAAAAACTGATAGTAAGCTATTTAGCGAATTTTTTTCATTTATTTTAGTGGTATAATTTAACCTTATTCCTCTAAAACCGCATGAAATTATTTTCGTATGCTCTCGTATTACTTGCTTGCGTGCTTTCAGCATTCAATTTTTCACAGAAAAGTGTTAGACTTTTTGATGGAAAGACTTTTAAAGGTTGGGAAGGAGACACCCTTAATATTTGGCGTATCGAAAATGGTGCTTTAGTCGGTGGCTTTTTAGATAAAGATGTGCCACACAATGATTTTATATGTACTACTAGCAACTACGCTAATTTTACACTAAAACTTAAAGTTAAACTAATAGGAAATAAAGGCTTTATCAATTCTGGCGTTCAATTTCGTAGCAAACGTTTAAAAGACCCCGCTCACGAAATGACTGGCTATCAGGCAGATTATGGAGAAAATTATTGGGGAACACTCTACGATGAATCTCGAAGAAACAAAACGATTTCTGGACAAGATACAAAAATTACGCAGAAATATATAAAATTAAACGATTGGAACGACTATGAAATTCGAGCCGAAAACCGTCGAATTCGTATCTACATTAACGGAAAACAAACAACCGATTATACTGAACCTGACCTAACAATTCCACAATCAGGACTCATTGGCCTACAAATTCACGGAGGTGGTGCCGCCCAAGTGGCCTTCAAAGATATTTATATTCAAGAATTACCTTAATCATAGTTGCTTGAGCGATTTCGTTGCCTTCGACTTCGCTTAGGTATCGAAAAAATTACGACAAAACTATTCAACCTTAAAATCAAAACTATGTACAAATCACGTTTACTTTTACTCCTGCTTTTGGGGGTGATTATTCTTCCTTCCGTCTATGCCCAAGATACCACAAAAATCGACAAAGAATTTACGCTCGAAACTACTATGTTGGGCTATTTTTTTAAAAATGGTACAAGAAATCCTACTTTAAAAGTAAAAAAAGGAAGTAGATTAAGAATCAACATTGTCAATGGAGAGGTTATGACCCACGATATTGCCTTAGAGAAATTAGGCATTAAAAGTGGTGCAATTTCTGAAAAAGGTTCAAAGTCGAGTATCACTTTTGTGGCTAATAATAACGACACATACTATTGTACTGTTCCTGGACATCGTGCCGCAGGTATGGTTGGGAAATTGGAAGTTGTAGATGGAGAAATAATTGAAAAAATTGTAGTCGGTAAATTGCCTTTGAAAAACGGCAAACCTCTCAATCTTAACTTTGAAACAGGAGATTTACGTGATTGGATTGCTACTGGCGATGCATTTACAAGTCCATTGATTAGTGCCGACCCATCGCCCATTCATGAAAAAGATATGACGATTGGCTTAGAAGGCAAAAACTTCCTTAGTTCTGGTGGAACTGTCAATTATAAACTAACAGGAACCCTAATGTCTGTGTCTTTCGCAGTAACTCAGCCTTATGCATCGTTTATGGTATCGGGTGGGGC
>JAFEIL010000236.1 GCA_017495105.1 Emticicia sp.
TTATAATACTATTCCAAATACACGAGAATATTATACAAGTGGCTTCAGAAATGTAAAACTTGAATATTTAATAGAAGACCCGATTTTCAGAGATTCCCAAATTTCATTTTTACATCAAACGAATGATGTAATTGCGTATTGTGTTAGGCAAAAATATGAGCCAAATGCGTATATGAAAAAGAAGGGAGGGCACAACTTTTATAAAAGACTTGACAATGTTGTAGTCAAGCCTGTAAGTAGAAATAACGACTTGGGAATTGTAGAGATATAAAAAAAAAGGTAGCTATTGCTACCGGGGGAATCCTACTTTAGAGACTAGCTTTATTTCAGATTCAATACAAAAGTAGCATATCTCGTGCCATTATACAAGAAAATTCGCAATTATTTACGAATTTGTACGAACTTATCATTTTACGCATAGTTACCTCCGACATTTCCAATGCGTGGTATTCGCTCAACTTCGTTCCGACAAATAAATTTACTTACATTTTCAATTTCTTTTTTCAGAACTTAGTGTGCAGATTTGGTCAGCGACATTTTTAATGCGTGGTAGTTTTGCAACTTTTTCTCCGAAACTCAAAATATTTTGGTACACATTTGCTTTTTTAGATTTTTCCATGCAAATTTACTTTCAGCAATCAAGTTGATGGGATGAGTTCGTTGGCGTGCTTGGTGTCTTTCGACACCAAATCAGAGCGGTCGCAAAGTTCATCAGTTCCAACACAAAGCATTATGTAAAGGCTAAAACGTTTATAATCAATTAATTAAATCCAAAACCGCCATCACAATGCTGGTCGTTGGAAAGTTTTCAAAGCACAGAATATAGAATGAGAAAAATAGCATTAATAATAATTTTCTTTTTCTTTCTATTTCCAAGTTTCACAACTGTTCAAAATACTTATCAAACTGGACTTTGGACATCATCTACATTAACAAGGTCGAGTCAGACTAATGACATAATTTATAGATTGGGCGGTAATATTGGTGGAATCGTTGAATGGAAGAGAATAAATTTGGGATTTCCATTGAAATCAATTACAATTGACTATCAACCAATTGAAAAAATATACCAAATTAGATTTGAAGCAGATTCTTTACTTTTGACTACTTTCTTGATAATTCTTGTTTTGCTAATAATTTTTGGTGGAATAAAAATCATAAAGAAAAAGGGGCTGTCTAATGAGTAGGCGACTAAAATATTTTGGCAATTTTACTTTCAAAGTCACTTCCGACACGCAAAATTCGCTGGTTTTTCAATTTTTCAAACGCATAATTTTCGAGCGACAGGACAGCAATTCGTTTTTTTTAGTTTTTTTAGCTCTCAATTTTGGTCTTCGACATTTTCAATGCGTGGTAGTTTCGCAACTTTTTTCCCGACAATCAAATTATTTCTGAACTCGTTTGCTTTTTTAGATTTTTCAATGCAAATTTACTTTCAGCAATCAAGTTGATGGGATGGATTGACTGGCTGGCTTAGGCGTCGTTCGACGCCATATTAGAGCGGTCTCAAAGTTTATCGGCTCCAACTCGAAAGCATTGTGTAAAGGCTTGATAATTAATCGCGGTGGCGAACCGTAAATTAACCGCAGCGGCGGCCGCTCTAAAATCACTCCAAAAGCCATCATAATGCTGGTCGTTGGAAATTTTTACAACTCATCTATTTCACTACTTGATAGACCAGTTGATTTTATAATTATTGAAATATCGACGCCCAATTCTTTAAGTTCTTTTGCGACTTCTCTTTTGCCATCATCCTTTGCAGTTTTAACAACTTCTTTCACTTCAATGTAAGTCAGTAAACTTTCTTGATACTGCTCATATTGTTGTGGGGTCATCTTAGCTACTTCGGCTACTTCAAAAGCCTTCTCAAATATTGCTTCATCTAATATCTTTGGTATTTCATCAAAACTTTCCAATTTCTTCAAAAAGTATATCCATTTATCAAAGTGACTTTCTAATTCGTCCTCTCCCTTGGTAAACAATGGCATCTGGATGAATTTGAATGTCAACTTATCATAGAAGACATCGCCATCTTGGTCTTTCAAATTTACTGAACGAAAAAATTTCTGACGCTCTTCGTTTTCATCATATTGAAAATCCAATATCGCTATCATATAAACAGGTGTCAAGCCAAAATCCCAATCTCCTTTTTTTGCTTGTTGCTCACGAATCGGTAAGGTCGCATAAAATAATGATCTGTCTTTAAAAAAATTTACCTTCGCCTTCTGCATTTCTACAATGAACTTTTCGCCACTTTTTGCCTCACAATGAATATCAAAAATAGCTTTACGCTCATGTTTCATTTCTCCCAAAATCTCTGGATTACGAAAGTCTAAACTTGCAATCTGATGATGTGCTGGCAATAACTGATTCAAAAAATCAATCAACAAATCTTTATTGGCTTCTTCACCAAATAACTTCTTAAAACCAAAATCGGTATAAGGATTAATATATTTCGACATAATATTTTACTTAGTTTTAGCTTTTACCATTGGAAGATAACCACCTTCAAATGACAAATTTTGATTTCTTAATAACAACTCTCGCAATCGCTTTAGGCTATGGAAGTTACTTTTCAATACATATCCTTTTGAATAACCAACCATTGTTAGTTTACATTCTCTAACTTCATAATTATTCTTTATTCTATACATTCGGTTATCTTGACCAACAAAATAGTCTGGATAACCTTCAACCAACCAAAAATGTTCTATTAATAACGAATCAACTAACATTTTTACTTTTTTTATTGCAAAATAAACTATTTTTTTGGAATATTGAACAAAGAAATAAGTTAATTAAGCATTTAAAAATCAATTAACCTTAAAATGCTGATAATTAATGATTTACAACATTCACTATTAATTAATCACTTCGTCCAATACTATGTTGGAAATTTTTAAACGAAAAATACTTTGATACTCAATTCAAGAGAAATCGTATTTGTTGAGTACAGTACCGAACGAAATTGGTATAATGAAATTCCATCTAAAAATTGACTTTGTGTTTTTGTTAGCGATGATAGAGACAGAAACTATTTAGACGAAGTAATTGCAAAAATTTTAGTCAAAGAAGTTTTATATGTTTGTGCCATTGGAAATCAATGCGAAACAGTTCATGACTTAGTTGACGAGGAAATAGTTTACAGAGAAGTAGAAAAACTATATCTTCCAAAACATGAAATAATGACAACTTAGCATCATGATTTTGAAGAAGGAATTTGGTTTTCTATTTTCGCTGCTAACTCAGACGATGCAGAAATTGAAAAAGTGGTTTTCATAGATATGACCAGAGGCGATAGATTGTCTCAAATAAAAAATATTGTTAAAAATTTCATTTAATTCACTAATAATCAATGATTTATAACAATTTATTCTTTTATTTTGCTTTTAGCTCATAGGCTCATTCGACTGGACAAATGCGAAATTTTTAAGTATAAGTTCTCCGCAAACTTTCAAACGCATAGTTTTCGCCGACATTTTTAATGCGTGGTAGTTTCTCAAAGTTCACTCCGATTAATAAATTCCTTTTGCTTTTCACGGGGTCGCCCGTGCGATTTCTTTTTTCAAAACTTGGTATGCAGATTTGGCTGGCGACAGGAACTCTGCGTGGTAGTTTCGCTACTTTTTCTCCGAAACCCAAAATATTTTGGTACTCGTTTGTTTTTTTAGGTTTTTCCGTGCAAATTTACTTTCAGCAAGTTAGTTTTTGGGTTGGGTTCACTGGC
>JAFEIL010000530.1 GCA_017495105.1 Emticicia sp.
ATGCCAAATTTGTGCATATTCGGGGTTTAATTTTCAGATAAGTCTCTTATAATCAATTAGTTACAGATCCAAAGGGGAGCCAAACTAAATTAAACGAAAAAACCGCAAGGATTAATCAATCTTTGCGGTTTTTTATATGACTTTTAAAGCAATTACTTCTTAGGAGCTGCAACTGGAGCTGTTGTCGCTGCTGTTTTTGCAGGAGGTGTAACGCCCAATTTCTTGAATACCAAATCAGAAATGTTATCAGCATCTGGAGCAACCAAAAGAATTGGAGTTGTACCAGGGCCAGCATCTGTATTGAAAACGTAAGTATAACCAGCTTCTTTAGCTACTTCTTTTACAGTTTTGTCGATTTTCTCTAAAACTGGAGCCAACAACTGTTGTTGTTTTTGTTGCAAAGCAGTTTCAGAGTTTTGTTGGAATTCTTGGATAGCTGTTTGACCTGATTGCAATTCTTTTTCACGATCAGCTTTAATTACAGCTGACATTGTTGCACCATTTTTTTGATAATCTTCATATTTTCCTTGAAAGGCCGCAATTTTATCTTGCAAAAGCTTGTCATATTGAGCTTTTTCAGTTTTCAATTTATTTTCAATATCTTTTGCATCAGGGAGATTGTTGAGGATATAGTCAACGTTGGTATATCCAATTTTTGTAGTTTGGGCATTTGCCATACCAACAAACATTAGAGCCGTGATAATTGCGGCGAAAAATTTTGTCTTCATCTTTGTACTTATTTTTTTGGTTTGGTTACTTGGTTATTTTGATTTTTATCTTCTTTCAACGAAATCCCTAAGGCTTCCATTACATAATCAGTGTAATCGTGACGTGGGTCAGTGTAAATCATGCTCATATCTGATGCTTTATCAAAAATAAACATTAATTGTTTTTGTCGAGCCACTTTTTCACACGCTTTGTAAATATCATCAAGGATTGACTTCATTATTTCTTTCTTTTTCAGAAATAACAGACCGTTCATTCCAAAGACTTTATTGTTCAATTCTTTTAGTTCGGCTTCTTTATCGTCAATGTTCTTCTGACGTTCTCGCTTCATTTCTGCTGTTAGCAAAATCTCTTCTTGTTGAAACTGCTGACGCATTTTTTCTAACTCCGAATACTTTACTTGAATATCAGCCACCCATTTTTCGGAGTACTTATCCATATCCTCTTGGGCTTTTTTATACTCAGGCATTTTGCTTGTAATGAACTCAGAATCAATGTATCCGAACTTTTGAGCAAAGCTTTGTACACAAACAAGTGTCAAAAATAATAAAAATATTGTTTTTTTCATTCAAAAAAAATTTTCAATTAGTAAATTATTGAATGTTTTTTATTTAATGGTTGACTAAAACAACCTTTTATGTTTTGGATTTTAACCTAACTAACGTATGATATGTACAAAGTTATTATACCATTAACAGATATTTAACATATGTTGATGGTTTTTAACGAATTTGCTGACCGATACTAAAGGTAAATGATTTCAAACCACGATTCGAAATTCCAGGAATTGGGTCGAAGCCTTTTCCGAAGTCAAGACCAATTAAACCGAACGCTGGCATAAAGATTCTCGCTCCAACACCTGCCGTACGACGGAGTTTGAATGGGTTGAAATCTTTGTAACTTCCCCAACTATTTCCTGCTTCAGCAAAAGCCAAAACGAAAATGGTTGCTTGTGGATTTAATGATACCGGATAACGTAATTCAGAAGCATATTTACTGTAAACAATACCTCCTAAGCGACTGAGAGTTACGCTGCCATCACTTGTACGTAGTTTCTCAGCTTCATCATAAGATAGTTCTCTGACAACACCTTCATCGTAGCCTCTCAATCCAATCAAGTCAGCACCTACGTTCATTGAGTTTTGCATACCCATACCAGCACCACCTAAGATAAATCTGCCAAATGGACTAAAATCTGCACTTTGGCTATATTTACCCAAGAAACCCATGTTTGCCTTTGCGTGGAAAACGAGTTTTCCAACAACAGGAACGTACCAATCGCCGTCAAACATCCATTTATGTCCTTCAATCCATTTGAATTTATCAATTACTGGAGTTTCTCTAAACAATGAATAAGGCGGATTAAAGGTTGCATTTAAGGTAAATTGAGAACCCGAACGTGTAAACTGTGGGTTGTCTAAGCTATATCTTGATAAAACGAATGCCATTGAAAGGTCATTGGCAACCCCTTTTTGGAAACCTGGAATAAAGAAACTATTATCGACATTGTATCTTTGGTAAGAAAGCGATGCGTTGAAACTAAAACTTCTATCAGGCCAGTTTAGACGTTTACCATAAGTAATTGAACCACCAGTATTTTTAAAGAAACCCGTATTAAAACCACCAAGTCCGCCACCGAAAAGAGCGGCATTTGCTCCATATTGACGCTCTAAAGCTCTTTGGTAACCTCTGTTGTCAGATGATGTATGGAAAATACTTACCGCAAACGAGTTTGGTTTTTTTCCACCTAGCCAAGGCTCAGTAAATGATAATGAATAAGTTTGGTAGAAACGTCCACTAGCTTGTAATCTTAGAGCTAGACGCTGACCATCACCCGCAGGAAGTGGTTTCCATTTTTTAAGATTGTTAATATTTCTTGCCGAAAAGTTATTGAAAACAACTCCGAAAGTGCCAACAAAGCCTTGAAGACCGCCCCAACCGCCTGAAAGCTCAATATTATCACTCGGCTTTTCTTCTACGTTATATTCGATATCAACTGTCCCGTCGGCTTGGGGGATAGGTTTAGGTTCGATTTTTTGTGGGTCGAAATAGCCTAATCTTGAAAGCGTTTGCTGCGTTTCGATAAGGTCGGTTTTGCTGAATTTTTGTCCTGGGCGAGTTAAAAGTTCACGCATTACAACGTGGTCACTAGTTTTGGTATTTCCGTTTAAAATAATACGATTGATTGTTGCTTGTTTTCCTTCACGTATACGCATTTCGATGTCGATAGAGTCGCCATCTACAGCTATTTCAATTGGCTCGCATTGGAAAAACAAATAACCATCATCCATATAGGCCGAGCTAACATCGCCTTGAGGAATTCCGTTTATTTTTTTATTAAGGTCTTCTGGATTGTAAACGTCACCTTTCTTGATGGCTAGGATTGTTTCTAAATCTTTGGTTTTACGTAGATAATTACCTGTCCAAGTGATATTTCTGTAATAAAAACGAGTTCCTTCATTGATGTTAATTATCAACCGGATATTATTTCCATCGGTTGAAATCACTGAGTCAGAAGTTACTTGAGCATCACGGTATCCCTTTTTGTTATAAAATTCTACGATTTTCTCTTTATCTTCTTCAAACTTTTTCGGAATAAATTTCGATGGCGTGAAAATACGAAGTGGAGCTTTGATTTTTGTGCCTTTTAGCTTTGATAAAACCTTGTAGTCAGGCAATTCTGTCACACCAATTAATTGAATATCATCAATTTTTACTTTACTCTTTTTATCAATAGTAACGATTAAAGCAGCATTGTTTGCTCTAATTGTATCCGAAATTTGCTTTATCTGAACATTAGTATTCAAGAAACCTTTTTCGATGTAAATACGCTTGATGGTTAGCTGAATATTTTTGATTAAGGCATCTGTGATTACTTTACCTTTATTTGCTTTTACTTTTTCGCTTACAGCATCAATTTCGCCTTTACGGATTCCCTTAAAAACAAATTTATTGAGACGTGGACGCTCACGAAGGCGAATATCTAGTTCAACTTTATCTAACTCTACTTTGGTAATATTAATTGCAACATCTTCGATAATACCTTGCTCCATCAAACGACGAATGGCTGTACTAATACGCTCGCCTGGTATACTGATTTTATCGTTGATGTTTAGACCTGACACCGAGATAAGTGTATTGGGGTCTAAGAATTTTACGCCACTTACCGAGATTTTAGAAATAGTAAATTCTTTTGGTCGTTCATAGCTGACAGCAGCATCTTTTGGTTGGTCGTATTTACGACCCAGTCCTAAAGGGAATTGTGCTATGGCATTGGTGGTAACAAGCAGCAAAATAAGAAAAGAAAGTAACTTTTGGATACGCATAATATAATAAGATATCAGAAAAATCTATTTGAGGAACGCTTCGATTGTATATATAAATTTAAAAAGCTCAATTTCTAATTTACTTTATTTGCTCACTGGTTTTGCCGAAACGTCTTTCACGGTTTTGATACGATGCTATTGCTTCAAACAAGTGATTTTTGCGAAATTCTGGCCAAAACAAATCGTCCATAAAATATAATTCCGCATAAGCCAATTGCCAAAGTAGATAATTGCTGATGCGATGGTCGCCACCTGTTCGAATCATTAAATCCACATCGGGAGCATCTTCAGTTGCCAAATATTGTGAAAATACATTTTCAGAAATATCTTCGACAGCGAGTTCACCAGTTTTAATTTTCGTTGCAATCTGCTTAGTTGCTTGTACAATTTCCCATTTACCGCTATAACTTAAAGCCAAAATTAGAGTTAAACCAGTATTGTTTTTTGTTAATTCAACAGCATCCATCATTTTCTTACGTGCCGATGCCGGAAGACTATTAAGATTGCCTATTGTTTTGACTCTAACATTGTTTTTATGCAATTCAGGAACTTCTTCAGCAATTGTTTTTACCAATAACTGCATGATTCCATCAACTTCTAATTTAGGGCGATTCCAGTTTTCGGTAGAAAAAGTATATAATGTAAGATATTTTACGCCCAACTCTACACAACCTTCAACAGTATCTCGCACTGATTTAACTCCATGGTGATGCCCGAATATTCGCATTGCACCCTGTTGTTTTGCCCAACGCCCGTTGCCGTCCATAATAACGGCAATATGAGCAGGTAAATTGCCTAAATCAATGTTTTCTTTCACTGGTAAATCAATTAACATTAATAAATTATCAGCACTTTATTTAACGATTAGTGCAAAAAGGATTGCAAAGGTAGAAAAAAAGAACGGTGTTTGATAAATTTTTAATGAATTGTAGCTGATTATAAAGTTTTTGTACTAAAAACGCAGATGAAGTTACAATTTAAGTTATAAAAATCAGTTTTGGACGTCGATTATCGACGAGGGGGACAATGTACTTTGTAGAATAAATAGCTGATAGAAAAGTTTGTATAATAATACATATCGTTGACTTTTGTACCAGGCGTTTGGTTTTTTTGGTATGAGTATGGAAAAATTATAGAAGGTGGTGAGGTACTAGGGGCTATTTGAACTATCCCATCTTTATAGCCTACGGCATCAATTAGGTCTGTATTTGTCCATCTGGAACCAAATTCAATCCCCCAATTCCATTGGGTTTTCCATTCTTTTTTGAATCCAATCCCTAATGCCAAGAAGTTAGGGCTTGACCTTGTTGTGTAAGAAATATTATTAATGCTCACAAGTTTAGCTCTAGTTTGGACGGTAGTTCCGCCATAACCACCAAATACGTATGGAGTCCAGTTATTTACTATTCTTGATGCAGTTGTACGAAAGTTAGCGAAATTATATTCTACTTGCCCTATTCCTTCTAGGATTATTGCATTAAAACTATGCCCTCTTGCTTGGTGATAGGGGTCTGATTTTATGGCTTTATCATTACCTGCAATTCCGCCAAACATTCCTTGTACTTTAAAGGAAACAGAGCGAGTCCAATTCATACGTATAAAAGTACTCACTGCCGGTCGAGCAAAAAAAGGTTTGAAAGAAGGCATAATATCTCCTTTGTAATTGCACATTCCAGCTCCAACTCCTACTTCCCACCTTTGGGCATAGGTAATTGAAGATAAGGTAAATAGATAAATTAAGAAGAAAGTCTTTCTTACTATCGAATAATAAATAATCATCAAGGAATAGTTTTTAATTCTTACATAGAATATGTAGTAGTGGGTTTATTTAATAGGCGGACATTTTAATTGGCTCGAAATAGTATAGTTTAGCGTTATTTGACTTGTAAAGTATGAATCCGGTCTTCGTGACCCTCTTGCATAATTTGGAAAACCGAATGCTGCCAAACCATTACTAGAGGGGGTTCCTGGTGGAGCAAGACTAAGCTTATTTGTAGCAATATTAACAAATTGAGCTATTCTACTTGCTCCAGTAAAAGCTGAATAATCTTCTCCAGCACGATTGGCAAAGGCAAGACTTAATGGCGAAACTGCTATTAAGTCGGCTGGGTCAGGGAAGTCACTATTACCCACATCATCTAAATAATCAAATAGGGTAATTCTAAATCCACCCTCAATTCCTAAATCAAATTTTTCATTTATTTTGATTTTCACTCCCAAACCTACCGGAAAAACAGGTTGTATCAATGAGTATGCTTTCGGATAAGTTGGGTTAATGCTTTGTCCTGAAGTTTGTTTATCTCTTAGATTTGTCCAACCTCCCAATAATATATTTCCATTGGAAGGGTTAATGGTTGCAACGTCTCTTGCTTGTGGATTATGGGCAAAAAAACCAAAACCAATAAAGCTATAAGGCATTATTGAACTTCTACCTCGAGGGCCTTTACTGTATTGTTGTGATAAATTAAATAGCCCAGTAAGGGTGAATTCTTTTATATCATTACGAAAATGTAAATTTCTCAAAAATGGTTGAAAAAGCTTATCAATATTACGCTGAGAAAACGTGTAATCATCACCAGCGATTCTTGCCCAAGTAAAACCCACTCGAGCAGCTATTTGTGGAGATAACTGACGAGTATAATTGATGGTAGCATTCCATCTTACGTTTGTAATCAGGCCGTAATAGAAATAGCCATAAGGCGATAAATCACCAAAATAGTGAGAGCTGCCTCCGCCAATTCCCACGGTAGAATATTGATTGAGTTTGTTTTTTTTGCTGAAAATTCCAGATTGTGAGAAGTTTTCTTGTGTTGCAAAAAGCACTATTGAAAAACTTAATATTAGGCCAAATGCCAATTTGTTAGTTTTTAACAATTTCATACGAATTAGTAAGGTTTGTCGAATTTATTTAACGTAAACACAGAAAGGTTTATTGTTAATTTCGGGCATCAATACCCCATTTTAGTTTTCCTCGTAATGTACTCAAAAAATCATCGCCCTCCATTCTGACCATCTTGGCCTTGAAATCTTCTTTCTTGACAGTAATGGTTGTCTCTTCGTCAGAGCCAACTATTTTTGCTCTCGAATCCATTGAAACCAAAAAATTATTACTTCTACTTTCTACCTTAAACGAAATTATGCTATCATCAGAAACAATCATTGGTCGAACGAATAAATTGTGCGGACAAATTGGCGTAATAATAAAATTGGCAGAGTGTGGCATAACGAGCGGTCCACCGCAACTCAATGAATAACCAGTTGAACCTGTTGCTGTCGCAACCATCAGTCCATCAGCCCAATAGGTATTCAAAAATTCTCCGTTGATGTATGCATGTATGACAATCATCGAGGACGTATCTGTTTTTGAAATCGCTATTTCGTTGAGTGCAAAATTCGTGCCTTCTTCAAAAAGTTCAGTTTCGGAAGCTGCCGAAATCATGGTTCGTTCATCAACGGTGTAGTAACCATTAATGAGTTGATAAACAGTACGTTGTATTTTTTCGGGAGAAATGGCGGCCAAAAAGCCTAAACGTCCAAAATTAAAGCCCAAAATCGGAATTTCTCGTTTGCCTACATGAGCAAGGGTTTCAAGGAAAGTACCATCGCCACCAAGACTAAAAGCAAAGTCTGCATCGAAAATTTCTTCGGGTGTGGTATAAACGTCTTTTGTATCCAAACGAATTCCAGACTGCAGAAGAATACGTTTGAATGGCTCAGAAATTTGTACTTCAACTTTGTGTTGCTTTAATTCGTCAAAAACTTGTTGAATGTAAGGAACAGATTCTACACTAAATTTTCGACCGTGTATGGCTATTTTCATTAAAAATAATGAGTGAGTTAGTGAATATTAGAATGAGTGAAAAAACAAATTCACAAATCAAAATTTACTCTTGATTTTAGATTTATTGTGGCAAAATTACGAAGGAATGTTATAAAAGCTATTTTATATATTACAAATCGAAGCCTTCACCTTGCATGGGAATAAAAATTTCTTGAAACCCTACTTGGCTCAAGCGATTTTTAAACATAAGTTGATTTTCAATCTCGCCATGAACTAAGAAAAGTTTTTTGACTTTGGATGCATCCTGAGATGACAAATGTGCTATCATTTCATTATAATCGGCATGACCTGAAAATGAATCCATTACTTCAATATCGGCATTGACTTCAAATCTTTCACCAAAAATTCTTACTTCTTTAGGTTTTGTTTTCAGAATAGCTCCCAAACTTTCGGGGGAACAATAGCCTACTAAAAGAATGGTTGTTGTTGGTTTTTCAATATTGTTTTTGATGTGATGTTTGATGCGACCAGCTTCGGCCATGCCAGAAGACGAAATAATGATACAAGCCTCATGGCTTTCGTTGAGTGCTTTTGATGCCGTCACATCACTTATATAATGAAGGTTTTCAAAATCAAAAGCATCGCCATCGTGTTTGATATAGGTTAATATTTCGGGGTTAAAACATTCTTCGTTTTCCCGCATTGCCATCGTTGCTTTTACTGACAATGGACTATCAATATAAACAGGGATTTTGGGCAAAAGACCTTCGTGTGCGAGTTGGTCGAGTGCGTAAATTAATTCTTGTGTACGGTCAACTGCAAAGGCTGGGATAAGTAATTTGCCTTTTTTCTCGACACAAGTTTTATTTACAATTTTAAGTAAATGGGCTTTTATATCAGCTTCTGGTTCGTGGAGTTTATTTCCGTATGTCGACTCACAAATGATATAATCGGTTTGTGGAAACGGTTGCGGACTTCTTAAAATTTTATCGTTTGGTCGGCCAATATCACCTGTAAAAAACAAACTTTTTGCATAGTTTTCTTCTTCAAAAGTCAGATAGATTCCAGCACTTCCGAGCAAGTGACCTGCATCATAGAATTTGGCGGTGATACCTTCTTCAATATCAAAAGGAGTCTCGTAACCAACTGTTTTGAACAAACTTAATGCTGCTTCTACATCTACACCATTGTAGAGCAATTCGTAAGGTTCTTCGTTTCGGCCGATTCTTCTTTTATTAATGCGTTCGAGGTCTTTTTCTTGAATAAAAGCCGAATCCATGAGCATTATTTCGCACAAATCTTTGGTCGCTGGAGTGGAGTAAATAGTACCTTTGAAGCCTTTTCTTACTAAACGAGGAACAAGACCAGTATGGTCAATGTGAGCATGGCTCAAAATAAGGAAATCCACATCTTTGGGGTCGAACCCGAATTGGAGATTTAGTTCGGTGGTGCCAATTCCTTGAAAAAGCCCACAATCGAGTAATATTTTTGTTCCTTTATTGGTAGTAACAAGGTGTTTGCTGCCCGTAACTCTTTGAGCAGCTCCATAGAATTGAATTTTCATATACCCAGCCCCAAAGGGCATTTTGATGTTTTTATGCAAATAAGAGAAATTTTTATTTGCATAAAAACAAATGGGCTATGGAAATTTATAAATTCACCCCACGTTTCCACGGAATGAAGTCGTCTTGACCCAAAAGTTCGGCTTTGGTTAAATAATCTCCATTGGCAAGTCCAATCAACCAATTCAATAAAGATTCACCATTTTGCTCAATAGTTTCTTCGCCTGTGATGATTTTTCCTGAACTAAAATCAATAATATCTGACATCTTTACGGCTAATTTATTATTAGTCGAAATTTTGACTGTTGGTGTAATCGGATTTCCGGTTGGCGTGCCAAGTCCAGTCGTAAACAATATAATCGTAGCACTCGATGCGGCCATTCCTGTTGTTGCCAAAACATCATTTCCTGGCGTACAAAGCAAATGCAAACCTGCTTGCGTAGGTTGTTCAGTATAATTTAAGACATCGGCTATTGGGGCGTTTCCACCTTTTTTGGCTGCACCCGCCGACTTGATAGCGTCAGTAATCAATCCATCTTTAATATTACCAACCGAAGGATTCATGTCGAAAGTTGCTCCTACTGCTGCCGCTTGGTCAGAGTATTCTTTCATTAAATCGGCAAATTTTTGAGCTTTAGGTTCATCAACACAGCGATTGATTAATTCTTGCTCAACACCACAAAGCTCCGGAAATTCAGCTAAAAGTGTTTTTCCACCTAAACTTACCATCATATCAGATAAATGTCCGATAGCTGGGTTGGCAGAAATTCCCGAAAAACCATCTGAACCACCGCATTTTAAACCAATAGTAAGTTTGCTTATTGGTGCAGGCTGACGATTTTGTTTATTGATTTCTATAATTCCTTTAAAAGTCTCACGAATGGCGTCTGACATCATGGAATGTTCAGAACCATAAGTTTGTTGGTCGAAATATAAAATAGGACGTTCGAACAAGGGGTCACGCTTTAAAACTTCTGCTTTTAGATAATCAATTTGAGATTTCTGACAACCTAAGCTCAGCACCGTTACACCTGCTACGTTGGGGTTTACAATCATTCCTGCAAACAAATCGCATAGTGCATCGGTATCCTGATTAGTTCCACCACAACCAGTTTCATGCGTTAAGAATTTGATACCATCAACATTTTGAAATATATGTGTAGGCGAAGTTTTGATTTTTTCGCTACTTGGGTCGGCCAAAGAAATTGTTTCAAGAGCTTCGATATTTCCCGAATGAAAGGCAGCTAATAAATCTCTCACTTGATTACGATAAATTTCTGGCTGAGAATAACCTAATTCACGCTCGAAAGCATCTTTTATAATTAAAATATTGCGGTTTTCACAAAAAACTAAAGGGACAACCAGCCAATAATTACGAGTTCCGACACTGCCATTAGCTCGGTGATAACCATTGAAAGTTTTATCTTTCCATGCCGAAACATCCAAGGGTGTCCATGCTGGTGCAGGTTGGCGTTTCTCTACCGAATAGGGGTCTGATTCGTGTTTGAGATTGAAAGTTGTTATTTGTGCCCCACGTTTGATTGGCTGCGTAGCATTTCCTACCAAAACGCCGTACATGGTCACATGGTCGCCTACCGATAAATCTTCAGTAACAAATTTATGTTTTGCCTCAATATCGTGTTGAATTTCGTAACTTTCATTGTCGCAATTTACAATTTCACCAGCCTTTAGGTTTTGTAAAGCAACAATTACGTTGTCGTTTTTATGTAGTTTTAAAACAGTGTGCATAGGAATAGTTTAATTTTGTTTACTTTGTTGAAAATGGTTATCTATTGTTGAAAGGTGTAAGTAGAAAATCAAACTATTTGTAACTTTTCAAGTTCTTACAACAATTTTTAACAACTGGTAAATTATAGGTTGAATAATTATTTTAGCAAATGTAAAGCGTTTTATTTTTTGTTCCAGTTTTGAAAAGTAATTTTGAAGGAGAAAATTGGCATTTTTAGCCCAAATATCAAAAAAATATTAGAATTAAGTTGTTTTTCATATAAAAGTAAGATTGAAAAATGTTGCATTGTTGTTGTTGCACATTGTTCAACAACTATCTACAACAATTTCTAAACCATTTGAAACAAATCTAAACATAAATTAAAAATGTTTCGTCTTAACAACAAAGTAGCCATCGTAACGGGCGGTGCAAGTGGTATCGGACTTGCTATTTCTAGACTTTTTGCTCAACAAGGGGCAGTTGTACATATTTTGGAACTAAATATCGACCAAGCCGAGCGTGAAGCCGATCTCATCAATGCCAATGGCGGAGAAGCCTATTTTCATAAAGTAGATGTCTCGAAACAGAAAGATGTGAAAAAAGTAATCGACAAAATAGCGAAAGAAAATGCGATTGATATTTTGGTAAATAATGCAGGAATCGCTCACGTTGGAACGGTAGAATCGACAACCGAAGAAGATTTAGACAGAATTTACAATGTAAATGTAAAAGGAACTTATAATTGTCTTCATTCGGTTATTCCTTACATGAAAGACCGAGGTGGCGTAATTCTAAATGTGGCTTCTATTGCAGCAACTGTTGGTATTCCAGATAGATTTGCCTATTCGATGTCGAAAGGAGCGGTTTATACAATGACTTTGCAGGTTGCAAAAGATTACCTTAAATATAATATTCGTTCCAATAGTATTTCGCCGGCTCGTGTACATACGCCATTTGTTGATGGTTTTTTGAAGAAAACTTACCCCGGTAAAGAAAAGGAAATGTTTGATAAACTTTCAAAAACCCAACCAATCGGACGAATGGCAAAGCCCGATGAAATTGGCTCATTGGCGGTTTATCTTTGCTCTGATGAGGCAGCGTTTATTACAGGCTGTGATTACCTGATTGATGGTGGTTTCGTGAAATTGAATAATTAATTTGTGGGGCAAACATCCTGTTCGCCGATATAATTGCTGTTAATTACTTGTAAAAGAATAGCAATTTTTAAGCTTTTTCTCAAAAAATCAACTAATTTGCTATTAAAAACAATTAAAAATACATGAAAAAAATATTTTTGCTTGGAGGTTTTATACTTATTATCAATTTTGTGTTTGCACAAGGAATTGTATTTGAACCTACAATTGAGGGTGCTTTTCAGAAAGCGAAAGCTTCGGGAAAGAAGGTCTTTGTAGAATGCTATTCGCCAAAATGCCCAGTATGTATGAGTTTAGAGCCAACACTCAAAAACTCCGAAGTAGGCAAATTTTACAATCAAAATTTCGTGAGTTTCAAACTCAATGTTGAAGATGCTAAACAAGTGGCTTTCTTGAACAAAAAGAATATTTATTTGCCAGGTTTTCCATTGTTTTTCTACTTTGATAAAGACCAAAATCTCATTCATAATACCGACCCAACCAATACTCCAAAAGATTTTATTAAACATGCTCAAACAGCTCTCGACCCTACTCAACAAACAGGTGGTTTTTGGAAGAAATTTCAAGCGGGCGATAGAGACGTAAATACAATGGTTGGTTTGGCATATTATTTACGTATTACGCAAGATACACTAAAAAACAAGCAAGTAGCCGATGCACTTTATGCAGCGTATCCAAAAGACCAACTTGGCGATAAATTTAGTTGGGCGATTATGAAAAAGTGTATCATGGATTTAGACAATGGATTTTCGCAATTTTGGCTCAAAAATTTGGCAATTGGCGGAAAATACGAAGCCGCAGAAGGTCATGCGGGGCAAGAAGGAAATGCCCTCGGACGATTATTGCAATTAGAGATTTTCTCACCAAAAGCATCGACCTATTCTTTGGCCAAAGTAAATACACTTAAGCGTTACATGGAGTTATTGGGTGCGGGGCCCTATGTTACAGCAAATACTTGGCAAATCGAATGTCCAGCTTTACTTCGTGAAAAAGGGCAAGATGTGGCTTTTAATTTCTTGAAAAGCTTAATTAATGCACAAACTCAACCTCAATTACTGGTTTATTACGTCACATTTTACAATAATACTTTCCCAAATGGGAAATTTGCTACTGAAGTCCGACGATGGCTATCTTCTGCTCGGCCACAACTCAAAACAGAGCAAGAGATAGCTAATCTTAACTACGAATCTGCTCGTTTATATCAGAAATCAGGTGATTTAGCCAATGCTAAAAAGGAAATTGCTGCTGCAAAAACCAGCATCACGGCCGCCAAAGCAAAGGTAACTGACCCGAATCTCAAAAAATTGGTAGCTTCAATCGAAACAAGTATCAATAAATTGGTTGGTGAATTAAAATAAAAAGTCAACGGACGACAGTCCACATTGATATAAAATCATCAAATTTTAAATTTTGACTATGGGGCAGAACACTGCTCATAGTTTACTTTCGACTATAAAATAATGACTCTTTTTAACGTATATCCTCTTTACGACATCGAGCCTGTAAAAGCTCAAGGTTCTTATCTTTGGGACAAGAACGGACAAGAATATCTCGACCTTTATGGTGGACATGCCGTTATTTCGGTGGGACACACGCATCCATATTACGTACGAAAAATTACGCAACAATTAAAAAACATAGGTTTTTACTCAAACTCTGTAAAAATTCCTTCACAAGAAGAATTGGCCGATAAATTGGGTAAACTTTCTGGTTTGAAAGATTATTCTTTGTTTTTGGTGAATTCGGGGGCAGAAGCTAACGAAAATGCCTTGAAATTGGCCTCTTTTTATAATGGCAGAACGAAAGTAATTGCTTTCTCAAAAGGTTTTCACGGGCGAACATCGGCAGCGGTTGCCGTAACTGATAATCCGTCGATTCAAGCACCTATCAACTTTGCCGCTCACGTTCAGATTTTACCTTATAATGACGTAGAAGCTCTAAAAAAAGCAGTTGATAACGAAACTTGTGCGGTTATCGTTGAAGGTATTCAAGGTGTGGGAGGAATAAATGTTGCTACCGATGAATTTATGAAGGCTATTCGCAGGGCTTGCGATAAAACAGGTGCAATTTTTATCCATGATTCGGTACAATGTGGTTATGGTCGTTCGGGAAAATTCTTCACTTTTCAGCATAGTGGCGTAAAACCCGATATTATCACAACGGCCAAAGGTATGGGCAATGGCTTCCCGATTGGTGGGGTGTTGATTTCTCCAAAATTTGAAGCAAAACACGGAATGTTAGGAACAACTTTTGGAGGAAACCATTTGGCTTGCACGGCCGCAAATGCAGTTTTGGATATTATCAAAAAAGAAAAATTGATTCAAAATGCAGCCAATATCGGTGATTATTTCATGGAAAACCTCAAAGGAATTGCAGGAATAAAAGAATTGCGTGGACAAGGCTTAATGATTGGTATTGAGTTTGAAAAACCTGTTGGGCCAATCAGAAATGCCATGCTTTTTGAACATAAAATATTTACTGGCGTAGCAGGAACGCACACAATGAGACTTTTGCCAAGCCTCGCCATGACCATTAAAGAAGCAGATATATTCTTAGAGGCTTTGAAGAAAGTGCTTTCAAAAGTGTAAAGAGAAGAGTGTAGAGTGAAAAATGACTTCAACTTTTCACTCTACACTTTTCATTCTTCACTATTTACTTCCTTCCACCGCCAACAAATAAAGCGTCATGCTTTGGGCTTCGTTGGCAATCCAAACGTCATATTCTTCAATCGCTTGTAGGCGTATTTCTTCTGAGCAGTAACCATCAGCTACAACTTGTTTTCCACGAGTTTCGGCTACAATGCTCCAAATTCTGGTGGTGGTTGCAAATTCTTCTTCACCTCTTGTACTTGTTTCGTGTTGAGGTACGATGTTTATTTCTGATAAACCTAGGTTTTTATAGATATTGGGCAAATTATCGGCAATTTCGTTATCAAAACCTGCTTCTTTTCGCCAAATAAGAAATGCTTCATAAAAATCTAACATTGATTTTGGCGGAGCGGGCGACCATTCAACTTTTGTGTGATTATAGTCGTTGATTGAAATTTTTCCACCTTTTTTCAATAAACCTGCCATTTTCTGCACAATTTCCGCAGGATTATTTACCCACTGCAAAGTCCGAGCGGCAATCACTAAATCAAATTTTTCTGACGAAACATAATCATTAATATTGGCTACTTCAAAGCTTAGATTTGAGAGGTGAGCATAGTTTTTTTTAGCCAACTCAATCAAGTGTTCGCTAATATCAATACCTACAACTTTTCCGCTGGTACGTTTGGCAATATCGGCGGTGATTGCTCCCGAGCCACAACCCACATCCAGCACCGATAGCCCATCTTTCAGCAGTCCGAGTAGGCTCGAATAACTATTTTCGATGTTGCGGCGGTCAAGGACTTTATTAGCCCCTTGTGGCATTTCTGCCCGTGTTTGATGTGATTGACTCATGATTTTTGAAAAAATATTTAAAAGAAATTTTGCCAAAAGTACGATAAAATTGTTTGAATGAAACAAGGGGCGTACTTGCGTGCTTGAATAGTTCGTTTGATGATAAACGTTTTTTTGAATAACTTGCCGACAATTAAAAAGCTAAGCACCAAATTGTTCGTTTACAGGACATTTTATC
Source organism: Emticicia sp. (assembly GCA_017495105.1). Lineage (GTDB taxonomy): Bacteria > Bacteroidota > Bacteroidia > Cytophagales > Spirosomataceae > Emticicia. The sequence continues at coordinate 15,900 of JAFEIL010000530.1, forward strand.
GGTAAAAACATTCAACATCAACAAAAAGCTACTTGATATAAACAACAATTAACCATGATATTAAGCGAAATTCTTTATAAAGTTTCTCTCCAAGCAGTTTCTGGAAAGACGGATATTGAAATAAATAAAATAGTCTTTGACTCTCGTCAAATAGAAAAAGGTAGCCTTTTTGTGGCTATTGGTGGCACGCAAGTCGATGGGCATCAATTTATCACGAAAGCCATTGAACTGGGAGCTTCGGCGATTTTGTGCGAACATTTACCCGAATCTCTGAACGAGGAAATTACTTATATTCAAGTCGAAAACTCTGCTCGTGCAATGGGTTTTGCGGCAGCAAATTTCTATTATCACCCGTCTAAAAAGCTCAAGTTAGTAGGTGTAACAGGCACAAATGGCAAAACTTCGATTGCCACGTTGCTTTTTAGGCTTTTCCGTAGATTAGGCTATCGTTGTGGTTTGCTTTCAACGGTACAAAATCAAATTGATGATGATGTAATTCCTTCAACGCACACAACACCCGATTCTGTAAAAGTCAATGAACTTTTGGCCGATATGGTACAAAAAGGCGTAAGTTATTGCTTTATGGAAGTAAGTTCGCACGCAGTTGTACAAGAACGCATCACAGGATTAGAATTTGTGGGTGGAATTTTTACGAATCTAACCCATGACCACCTCGATTTTCACGGAACAGTTGATAATTACATAAAAGCTAAAAAAGGATTTTTCGACCAATTGTCAGCAACCGCTTTTGCTTTGGTCAATACCGATGATAAAGTAGGTAAAGTAATGTTGCAAAATACTGCCGCAAGAAAAGAAACCTATTCGCTCAAAAATATTGGTACTTTCAAAGGAAAAGTATTGGCTTGTGGACTTTTGGGCCTGCAAATGGAGATTGATAATAAAGAAGTTTGGTTCAAACTCATCGGCTCATTCAATGCTTATAATTTGTTGGGTGTTTATGGTGCAGCCATTCTTTTAGGTGAAGATTCGGACGAAGTTTTAATGCAACTGTCTGATATTCAGCCACCTGCAGGACGTTTCGAACAAGTAGTTTCAAAAAAGAACATCGTTGGGATCGTTGATTACGCTCACACACCCGATGCTTTAAAAAATGTTTTAGAAACAATTGTAGATTTGCGAGAAGGCAATCAGACGGGCGGCGTTCCGCAAATTATTACAGTTGTGGGCTGTGGCGGAAATCGTGATACAACCAAACGTCCAATTATGGCTGAAATAGCTTGTAAAATGAGCGATAAAGTAATTTTAACGTCAGATAATCCAAGAAATGAAAACCCAATGGATATTTTAGCTGGAATGCAAAAAGGCATTCCAGCGATTCATTTCAAGAAAACCCAAACCATCGAAGACCGCCACGAAGCAATTTTAGCAGCTGTAAAAATGGCAAAACCAGAAGATATTATTTTGGTAGCAGGAAAAGGTCACGAAACCTACCAAGAAATCAAAGGAATCAAACATCATTTCGATGATAAGGAGGTTTTGAGAGAGGCTTTTGGGGAGTAATAATGTAGGACAGATTTGTAATTTGTCATTTTAGTGAGATTTATCAAAAAATGTGGGACACCTCGAAGGTGTCCCACATTTCAATCTTTAATTGGAATACAATTTTTCATCAATAAATATTAAATTTTAATGGAAGCAGAAAACAAGAGAATCCCTCTAAATGATTTACACGAAAAACTGGGCGGGAAAATGGTGCCTTTTGGTGGCTTTATGATGCCAGTTCGTTATTCGTCAGATAATGAAGAACATAATTGTGTGCGTAATGCTGTGGGTGTTTTTGATGTGTCGCACATGGGCGAGTTTGTGGTGAAAGGCGAGCGTGCAACTGAGTTTTTGCAACATATTGTTTCAAATGATGTATCTGCACTTTTTGATGGAAAAGTACAATATGCCTATTTTCCGAATAATGAAGGTGGCGTGGTTGATGATTTATTGGTTTATCGCTCGAACGATAGTGAATATTATTTAGTTGTAAATGCTTCAAACATCGAAAAAGATTGGAATTGGGTAAATCAAAACAATAACTTCGGTGTAGAAATCGAAAACATTTCTGACAAACTTTGCTTGTTTGCCGTGCAAGGGCCGAAGGCTTTGCCAACGCTTCAGAAACTAACAGATGTCGATTTATCAGCAATGGATTATTATACTTTTAAGGCTGGTTCTTTAGCAGGAATTGACGACGTAATTATCTCGGCAACGGGCTATACAGGTGCGGGTGGTTTTGAAATTTATGTTTGGAATAAAGATGCCGAGAAAATGTGGAATGCTATTTTTGAAGCAGGAGCGGAGTTCGACATTAAGCCGATTGGCTTGGGTGCGAGAGATACACTTCGCATGGAAATGGGCTATTGCCTTTATGGACACGAACTAAACGATACCGAGTCGCCGTTAGAAGCAGGTTTAGGTTGGGTAACAAAATTCACGAAAAACTTTATTAACTCCGAAAACCTAAAAGCACAAAAAGAAGCAGGTTTACAGCGTAAATTGGTCGGTATCGAAATGATTGACCGTGGAATCCCTCGCAGTCATTACGAAATCTGCGATGCAGAAGGAAACAAACTTGGTGAAGTTACTTCTGGAACACAATCGCCAACTTTACAAAAAGGAATTGCGATGGGACACGTACCAACGGCATTTGCCAAAGTAGGAACGGATGTATATGTAAAAATAAGAGAGAAATTATTGAAAGGCGTGGTTACGAAATTGCCTTTTGTGAAAGGGGGAGTTTGATAAAAAAATTTATACTTTCATATATTAGCCCTTCCTTAATTTTTTTGGAAGGGCTTTTTTCTAAATTGAATACCTTATAATTTAAAAAAAGAATTGATAAGCCGAAACTTTTTCCTTTTCATCATTCAGTAATACTGAAAGTATCAATTTCGATGTCTGCTGTTTTCGAGCATAGATTTTTACAGAAAGATAAAAAGTATATAGAATTAGTTTAAGTTGTTTTTTTATTCTCGAATCTGCAACAGTTTTGTATATTTATAAGTTTGAAATTTAATCAAATATCATTTTTCATCGATAAACTCAATATCTATTTATTATGCAAAACAAAACTTTATTTTGGGCATTTCTTCTTCTAAGCAGTCAACTTTTTGCTCAGAATCTTCCACCTGCTCTCAACCAAATCAAAGAAACAGATTTAAAAAGCGATTTAGAAGCATTGGCTGGAGTGAATTTTAAAGGTCGTTCGGCAGGAACACTTGATGAATTGAAAGCTGCGATGTGGTTAGGCGAAAAGTACAGAGCTATTGGTCTAAAACCAGCGGGTGATGATGGAACCTACTTTCAGTTTTTTACGCTGTGGCGAAATCAAATTTCTGAACAAACAAGCATCGAACTAAACAATAAAAAATTGGCTCTTTGGCAAGATGTTTCTATTGCTCAAATGGCAAATATAGCCTTAAACGGAGCAATTACGTATTTGGGAAATGCCGCCGAAATAGACACCAATTCTTTGAATGTGAAAGGAAAGATTGTAGCTCTCGAAGCCAATTCAAAAGGTATTAACCTCAATGTTTCGCTACCAACTTGGCGTTATAGTCGGTATATTTATACAAAATACGGTGCTGCCTTAGTCAGAAGAGGAGCAGTTGCTATCATTTTTATTGCTGATGAAACTGCCGAAAATGCTTGGAAAGATGCCAATGAAAACTTTAAAAGAGGCAATTATGACATTGATGGTGGTGTAAATGTCAGCTTAACCACAACAGTGCCTGTTTTATGGTTGCATAAAAATTCTAAGAAGGATTTGGAGGGCAACTCGGTAAATCTGAAAGCCAATATTGTGGTGTCGAAATACGCTTATCCTTCTGTGAATATTATTGGTAAAATAGAAGGAACGGACACTAAATTGAAATCTGAATACTTGCTTTACAGCGGTCATACTGATGCACATGGAGTGCGTAACGAAATCAAGGGTGATTCTATCTGCTACGGTGCTGATGACAATGGGAGCGTAAATGTAGCTATGCTGAGTAACGCAAGAGCATTTATAAAAAATCCAGCCAAACGTTCTGTATTATTTGTTATTCACGGAGCAGAAGAGCGAGGGCTTCTTGGTTCAAGGTATTATACAGCACATCCAACAGTGCCAATTGGAAATATTGTAGCTGTTTTAAATGGTGATATGATTGGAAGAAACCATATCGATAGTGCGACCGTGCTTGGAGCACTTCCACCACATAGAAACTCGGAAGAATTGATAAATATGACTTTAGAAGCCAACAAAGAAGGTCCAAATTTTAAATTAGATTATAGCTGGGACGACGTAAAGCATATTGAAGGTTGGTATTTCAGAAGCGACCACTTACCTTACGCACGTTTAGGTATTCCTTCGCTCATGTACACAACCCTTTTGCACCCCGATTATCATACCCCGCAGGATAATGTAGAAAACATTAATTTCCCTAAATTAAAGAAAATGGCCGACTGGATGTACCGAACTGGCTGGAAAGTAGCCAATGCCAAACAAAGACCAGCAACTGATAAGAATTTTAAATTAGAGAGGTAAATAAGTTGCCTTTAAATGCATGTATTAAATATTATTCAAAAAATGATAGAATGAGTAAATGGTAGAATATTCTATCATTTACTCATTAATATCACTAAAAATTAACTAACAGGTCCGCCATTCCAAACTTCTTTATGAGGTTGGAGAAGTGCCAAACTTCCGTCACGGTTTTCGGCCATCAAAATCATTCCGTTCGATTCGATACCCATCATTTTTCTAGGAGCAAGATTGGCTAAGAAAGTTACTTGCTTACCAATCATTTCTTCTGGTGAAAAGTGTTTTGCAATTCCACTTAAAATGGTGCGTTTTTCAAAGCCATCATCTACCAAGAACTTCAATAATTTATCGCTTTTTGGCAACTTTTCTGCTTCCAAGATAGTGCCGATACGAATATCCATTTTGGCAAAATCATCGTACTGAATCGTTTCTTTCAAAGCTGGCACTTTGGTGTTTTCTAATTCATTCATTCGCTTCGAATCTTGTAATTTTTTTACTTGTTTTTCAATCGTATCATCTTCTATTTTCTCGAATAAAAGACTTGATTCGCCAATTAAAGTGCCAACTGGCAATAAATCTGCTCCGCCTGTTTCGGCCCAGGTAGTTTCGTTTAAGCCTAATTGATTTCTTAATTTTTCAGCCGTAAATGGTAAAAATGGCTCTGACAAAATCGCCAAATTAGCGGCAATTTGCAAAGCAATATTCATTATCGTTTCGACACGAGCAGGGTTTTCTTTGATAACCTTCCACGGCTCGGTTTCGGCCAAATATTTATTTCCTAAACGTGCCAAATCCATCATATTGGCCAAACCTTCACGGAAACGATAATTTTCGATAGAATCACCGATTTTTTTAGGGAAATCTGCCAATGTTGCAATCGTTTCTTTGTCGTAATCAGTCAACTCGCCTTGTGCGGGTACTTTTCCGCCGTAAAACTTGTGCGTAAGCACAACTGCACGATTCACAAAGTTTCCGTAAATGGCAACTAACTCACTGTTGTTTTTGGTTTGGAAGTCTTTCCAAGTAAAATCATTATCTTTCGATTCGGGCATATTTGCCGAAAGGGCATAACGCAATACATCTTGTTTATTTGGAAATTCCTGCAAATATTCGTGCAACCAAACCGCCCAGTTTCTCGAAGTCGAAATCTTATCGCCTTCCAAATTCATAAACTCATTGGCTGGCACACTGTCGGGTAAAATATAACTTCCTTCCGCCATTAACATCGCAGGGAAAATAATACAGTGGAAAACAATATTATCCTTGCCGATGAAATGGACTAACTTAGTACTTTCATTTTTCCAATAATCTTCCCAGTTTTTGCCGTTTTGAGCTGCCCATTCTTGCGTAAAAGTAATGTAGCCAATTGGTGCATCGAACCAAACGTATAAAACTTTTCCGTCGGTGTCGGGCAAAGGCACGCTGATTCCCCAGTCCAAATCACGAGTCATGGCACGAGGTCTTAGACCATCTTTCAACCAAGATTGACATTGCCCAAAAACATTTGGCTTCCATTCTTTGTGGCTATTTACGTATTTCTCGATTTCGGGCTGCATACGGTCGAGTGGTAAATACCAGTTTTTGGTACTTTTCATGACGGGTTTTGAGCCTGAGAGCGTCGAACGAGGGTTTTTTAACTCCGTTGGCGAGAGCGTAGAACCACATTTTTCGCATTGGTCGCCATAAGCATTCGGATTTGCACAAGTTGGACATTCGCCCACGATATATCTATCAGCCAAAAACTGTTGAGCAACTTCATCGAAATATTGTTCGCTCGTTTCTTCATCGAAATAGCCTTTTTCAAACATCGTTGTAAAAATTTCTTGCGAAACTTTATGGTGCGTTTGGTTGGACGTACGAGAATAAATATCGAACGAAATGCCAAAATCAGCAAACGAATTTTTGATTTGTTCGTAGTAAAAATCAACGACTTGTTGAGGTGTTTTGCCTTCTTTGCGAGCCTTAACTGTAATCGGGACGCCATGTTCGTCAGTACCGCTGATAAATGCCACATCCGCACCTGTTGAGCGGAGATAACGCACGTAAATATCAGCAGGTATATAGCAGCCAGCCAAATGTCCGATATGAATAGGGCCATTGGCATAAATCAAAGCGGCCGTAACGGTATATTTTTGCGGAGTTTCGGTCATATCTTCTTTAATATTCAAAAATTATTGTACAAAGTTACGGTATTGCTACATAGAAACGAAAAACCCCTCAAAAGTTTTTGATTTTGACTACCGCCCGCAGGTAGTTTGAAGCAAATGCCTATGAAATAGGTACACCCTAAATTTCATTGGTGCAGATAACAGGACATAAAACAGAAAAATCTTTTCTGAAACACCTCAAAAATGAAACATTCTGACATCGTTAGAAAGCATTTGAAAAGTTTAGTTATAAGTGAATTTGTTTTTTATCTTTGATGCCTATTAAAAATATAATCATGACATTATTAGACAACCTATTAGCAGAAATAACACCCGAAGAGCAAGCCCGAACCGATCGCAAAATGCGTATTGCTTCAATCATTGCCGATGCACTCACGGCAAAGGGCATGGCAAAGAAACAATTTGCCCAAAAAGTAGGTAGAAAACCTTCCGAAATAACCAAATGGTTAAGTGGTACGCATAATTTTACGCTTGATACCCTCACAGATATTGAGCAAGTGCTAAACATCAAACTCATAACAGATAAACTCAAAATACAAGCACAGAGCCACGTTTTAGGCAGTGTGAGGGTTTAAAAAACACAAAAAAATACTCTTTTTAAGTGCAATTATTTGATGACATAAAATCTTCGCTCTAAAAAATAAAAAGACCTAATTTTGTACCTACAAAATTCTGAGTGGCAAGACTTTGAGTAGGATTAATAAATAGCTTTTTAGACCTATCATAAAAAATACCGTTTCGACTGTAAAATAATTCAAGACTAAAGCCTTTTATAAGCCGTTTATGATTTGATTTTTCGATACCTAAGCCTACTGAATAACCACCCCAAAGTTTATTGTCAAATAAGTTATTATTCAATTTTATGTCTTCGGTTATTTGCTTTAAAATATTAGTATTTGAAAAAGTTACATTTATGCCTGAAAATACGTAGTACCTTAACTTAGTTGGGCATTTAGGCAATGTATGTAATTTAATATCGAACTGATTTCTAAATTGTTTCAGATTTAATTGATTCGTATTAATAGTATTTCTTTTTATACTAATATCATTAGATGAATAGTTGAATTCATACCTAAAATCAAAGATTTTTCTGTAATTATAGGTATTTAC
>JAFEIL010000551.1 GCA_017495105.1 Emticicia sp.
TCAATATATAGGTCAATTGAGACAAAAACTAATTAATAAAAAAGCTCCTGAAATTGAATTAAGTGATTTAAATGGCAATAAGGTGAAGTTATCTAATTTTCGTGGTAAAACTGTAATATTAGACTTTTGGGCAACTTGGTGTGGCCCCTGCATTGCCTCGTTTCCTGCTATGAAAGAAGTAATGAACGAACTGAAAGATAATTCTGTAAAGTTTTTATTTATTGACACAATGGAAGTAGAAAATTTAGAGAATAAGAATGATAAGATTAAAAAAATACTTGATAACAGAAAAGTAAGTAGTTTTCAGGTACTAATTGACGAAGTAATTGACAACAATTATCAAGCCACCACTGCTTACAATGTTTCGTCAATTCCAGCTAAATTTGTAATTGACAAAAGCGGAAGAATTCGTTATCAAAGCACTGGTTTTGGTAGTGATGAAAGTTTAATAAAAGAACTTAAAGCCATTGTAAAAATAATTAGTGATTGATACTTTCGTCGAACATAAAAATCTAATAAATAATGTCCTTCACTCACTACCAACAACACCAAGCTATGGACTGCGGTCCTACCTGCCTACGCATGGTAGCGAAGCAATACGGTAGGTTGTTTTCTATTCAAAAGTTACGTGAGGCTACCCAAATAGGCAAAGAAGGCGTCTCTTTATTGGGTATCAGCGAGGCGGCAGAGAGCATTGGTTTCAAGACTTTAGCTATTAAAGTACCATTCAAACAATTAGAAAACGATGCACCCCTTCCGTGCATCGTTCACTGGAAACAAAATCATTTTGTTGTAGTCTATCAAATCAAAAAGAACCAAGTTTTTGTTGCTGACCCAGCATTGGGTCTTATAAAATACTCTTGTGCTGAATTTGAAAGCCAGTGGGCAACAACTATAGTCGAAGGAGAAAAAACAGGTATTGCACTTTTACTCGAAACTACTCAAAGATTTTTTCAAGAAACTGACGAGCAAACAAAGGGCATTAATCTAAGTATGTTGTCGGGCTACGTTTTCAAATACAAACGCCTTATCTTACAACTTTTCTTGGGGCTCTTTATTGGTTCAATCTTGCAGCTTCTTCTGCCATTTCTTACACAATCGGTCGTAGATACGGGTATCCAAACTCGTAACCTACATTTTATTTATTTGGTTTTGGCTGCCCAATTGATGCTATTCATCGGCAGAATGTCCGTAGAGTTTATACGTAGCTGGATACTGCTTCATATCAGCACACGTATAAACCTGAGTATATTATCAGATTTTTTGGGTAAACTTTTGCGTTTGCCCGTTTCGTTTTTTGAATCAAAAAAAACTGGTGATATTCTCCAACGTATCGGCGACCACCAACGTATCGAGTCTTTCCTAACAGGTACATCGCTCAATGTGCTTTTTTCGATGTTCAATCTTGTCATGTTTAGTGTAGTTTTGGCGTATTATAACCTAACGATATTTGGCGTTTTTCTGTTGAGTAGCATTATTTATAGCTTTTGGATAGTGTTTTTTCTACGTTATCGTCGAAAATTAGACAATAAACGTTTTGCTTTGGCAAGCCAAAACCAAAGTTCTTTATTACAACTAGTACAGTCTGTACCCGAACTAAAACTCAATAATGCCGAAATTAAAAAACGTTGGGAATGGGAGAACTTACAAGTAAAAAACTTTCATCTGAGTGTCAAAGGTCTTGCTTTGCAACAATACCAACAAACAGGTGCAATGCTTATCAATGAGGGCAAAAATATTGTCATTTCGTTTTTGGCTGCCACAGCTGTTGTCAATGGACAAATGACTTTAGGGGCAATGATGGCACTCCAATACATTATTGGGCAGCTCAATAGCCCTGTCGAGCAACTGATTCAGTTTATGCAACACTACCAAGATGCACAAATTAGCCTCGAAAGATTGAATGAAATTCATGAAATTGATGATGAAGAAACCACACAAAAGCCTTTATTACATATTTTGCCCGAAAATCAAGATATTGTACTCAAAAATCTTACGTTTACCTATACTGGTGCAGGAAATGAACCTGTTTTAAAAAATATCAATTTAACAATTCCACAGGGAAAAATAACAGCAATTGTTGGCACAAGTGGTAGTGGAAAAACAACTTTATTGAAATTATTACTAAAATTTTATAAGCCACAAAGTGGTGAAATTCGATTAGGGAATGTTTCACTTGAAAATATCAGTCATAGACTTTGGCGTAGCAAATGCGGAACGGTCATGCAAGAAGGGGTTATTTTCTCAGATACGATTGCCGAAAACATTGCCTTTAGCGATGAATTTCCAGACACAAAAAAGTTGCTTCATGCAGTGAAAGTAGCTAATATTCAATCATTTATAGAAGAATTACCCCTAAGTTATAATACAAAAATCGGTGCAGAAGGTAATGGCATTTCACAAGGGCAAAAACAAAGATTATTGATTGCAAGAGCCGTTTATAAAAATCCTGATTTTATCTTTTTCGACGAAGCCACCAACGCACTTGATGCCAATAACGAAAGTGTTATCATGGCAAATTTGGAAGAATTTTTCAAAAACAGAACGGTAATCGTAGTTGCTCACCGACTAAGCACCGTAAAAAATGCCGACCAAATTGTAGTTATGGAAAAAGGAGAAATAGTTGAAGTTGGAACACACGCTGAACTTACTCAACGACATGGAAAATATTTTGAGTTAGTGAAGAATCAATTAGAATTAGGGAATTAATGAGCGACGAATCTAATCATTCAGAGAAATTACTCCGAACAAATCTGATGGAATTGTTGGGTGGGAAAGGTTTGGATATAACTGATGATTTTTTGAAACAAGAAATCATTGTACCTCCTACTTTACCTCCAATTATCAACAAAAATGGAAATAATGGCAATGATAGAAGAATGCCCGAACTACGAAGCAGCGAGGTAAATGAAGTTTTGAGCAAACCACCTGCGTGGCTTATTCGATGGGGAATTACTGTTTTTTTCTTTGTTTTAGTGCTGATGCTGGCAGTTACCTGGTTTATTCGTTACCCTGATTTGGTGAGCGGAAATCTTAAAATTGTTTCACAAAACCTACCAAAATCAGTTATTGCTAAGACAGAAGGAAAACTCGTAAAATTACTAACAACTGATGGCCAGATAGTAAAAGAAGGACAAAGAATTGCATTTTTGGAGAGTACAGCCAATCATGAAGAAGTTTTGATATTGAATGATTTAACTGATTCTTTGGTCAAATTGACTGCTAATGATAATCTTTCTGCTGCTTATGCTGTCGAGATTCCATCTTTTTTCCAATTGGGTGAATTACAAAAATCGTATCAAGTTTTTCAAGAAACTTTTACCAGAGTAAAATCTTTTGTTGGTAACGGTACGTATTTACAAAAGCGAAAAATGCTCGAAAATGATTTTGCTCAATTAAATTCTTTGCAGTCAAATTTGAAAAATCAATTACAAAATAATCAAAAAGATTTGTCATTAGCAGAAGATGAACTCGAAAGTCAAAAACGACTACAAGAAAAGGGGTATGTATCAAAAAATGATTATCGGCAAGCGATGAGTAAAGTACTTGGTAAACAGCAAAGCAACGAACAAATGCAAAGTTCGATGAAAAATAATGTTATGTCGCAAAATCAAAAGCAACAAGAAATTTTGGAATTAGACAAAACCATTACCGAGCAAAAAAATGCCCTTATTCAAGCTATGCACACGTTAAAAAGTGATATTGAAGCAT
>JAFEIL010000224.1 GCA_017495105.1 Emticicia sp.
TCCTACTAAATAATCGACCTAAGGGCTGTTTTTCACGACTGTTGGAGTAAAATTAACTGGTTTGATAATTATTTTTTCCAAAAAGAAATTGAATTTCATTTTAAAAAAAACATTCTTCAACACAAAAAACTTGATTATATTTACAATGGAATTATTTCTATATTAAACAGTAATAGTTCTATTCGCAATTCTAAATCTTAAAAGGATGAAATTATTAAATATTACGATTCCATTCCCTTGTAGTTTTCCCTGATAATGTCATAACTTTTCCTATATATTTTTTACTCCTTTGGAGCTAAAATTTAATATTTGGAGGTACTACAAAAAATACCTCACCGCCATTTCATAACCTTTTAAGCCCAAACCTGTAATCATTCCTTTGCACACACGAGTAAGATATGAATGATGACGAAAAGCCTCACGGGTGTGAATATTTGAGATATGTACCTCAACAGCAGGCGTTTTTACAGCCGAAAGAGCATCAGCAATTGCAATCGAAGTATGAGTATATGCCCCAGCATTAATTACAATTCCTGCAAATTCGGTTTCACCATAGCCTACCTCGTGAATTTTATCAATGATTTCTCCCTCATGGTTCGACTGGAAATAATGCAGTGTTACATTAGGAAAAACCGTCTTTAATTCTTCAAAATAAACCTCAAAAGTCAGACTTCCGTAAATATGAGGTTCACGTTTTCCAAGAAGGTTAAGGTTTGGACCGTTGATAATGATGATATTTTTCGACATATATTTTTTGTTAAAAATCATTGTTTCAAAATTGTTGTTTGCGGTTCCAAGGTTTTCTTGTAAAAATAAATGGAACACACATACCGCTTAAAACACCTATTTTCAAAGATTAGAACGAAAGGAAATCAGTGTAAATCTCGTAAAATCTGTATTCTTGGTGTGCAATTATAACGGCTCAAAATTTTATAGAAAAACTCATTTTGGTATTAAAAATTGTTCAGAAACTATATTCAACCTAACAATCTTGCAACTAAAACAACATTTTAAACTATTTTTACAAGATAAAAGACTTATTTTGTCGTAAAATTAATAGAATAACTTTTGAATTGGCCAATCTACATTCAGCATTTTAAAAATTATTTGCGTTTAGAGCGTTCGATGTCTGAGAACTCTATCGAAGCCTATGTACGTGATATAGAAAAACTCAGTCAGTTTGCCGATCTTGCCAAACACAAGCCAAAGCCAGAAACCATCACCGAACGTGATATAATGGACTTTCTGGAATATCTGAATGATTTAGGACTTTCAGCAACCTCGCAAGCAAGAATTTTGTCGGGCGTTAAGTCGTTTTACAAATATATGGCCATCGAAAACCTAATACAGACCGACCCTACACACCTGATAGAATCGCCAAAAGTTGGCAGGAAATTGCCCGATACGCTGTCTTTTCCAGAAATCGAACAAATGCTGGAAATAATTGATGTTTCAACGCCTGAAGGTACTCGAAACCGAGCAATTTTAGAGGTCCTGTATAGCTGTGGCATGAGAGTTTCGGAATTAATTGATTTGAAATTAACAAGCTGTTATTTCGATATTGGTTTTGTGAGAGTTTTTGGAAAAGGACGAAAAGTAAGATTGATTCCAATCGGCAATGATGCCATTAAATTCACAAAAATATATTTGGAAAACATCAGAAACCATCAAGAAATTAAAGAAGAATCAGAAGACATAGTATTCTTGAATCGACGAGGAAAACAACTTTCTAGAGTAATGATTTTCTTGATAATCAAAGACTTAGCCGAGAGAGCAGGTATTCAGAAAAATATTTCTCCGCATACGTTCCGCCATTCATTTGCTACGCATCTCATCGAAGGTGGAGCAGATTTAAGAGCAGTACAAGAAATGCTCGGACATGAATCAATCACAACCACCGAGATCTATACCCACCTCGATAGTGTATTTTTAGAAGAAACAATGAGAAGTTTTCATCCGAGAGAGAATAGAAAGTCAGTTGAGACAAGGCATGCCTTGTCTGTGCCGAAAAATTGATTTTATATCGTAATACCAACATTATGTCAAATAAAATAATTACCCTCACAGTCAATCCAGCGGTTGATAAAAGTACAAAGTTTTCAGGCTTGGTTGCCGAACAGAAAATTCGTTGCGAAAACCCACATTTCGATGCTGGTGGCGGCGGAATAAATGTATCAAAAGCCATTGCTCGCTTAGGCGGAAAATCAAAAGCAGTTTTCACATCAGGTGGACCAACAGGAGATTTACTACAAGATTTATTAACGAAAGAAAACATTGATTTTCAAGCGATTACAACTCAAAATTGGACTCGTGAAAATTTCATTGCCGTCGATATTCTGACAAACTCACAGTATCGTTTCGGAATGCCGGGAGCAGAAATTTTACCCAAAGAAGCTATCGAAATATTGAATCAAATCGAAGCACTAAAACCTGATTTTTTGGTAGCAAGCGGTAGTCTTTCGGCAGGTCTAGGCGACGATTTCTACGAAAAAGTAGCGGCAATTTCTCGAAAAATCGGCTCAAAACTCATCATTGATACTTCGGGCGAACCACTTAAACGAGCCATTGATGAAGGCGTATTTTTACTCAAACCCAACGTTGGTGAATTGGCAAAACTCGTAGGCGTTGAAGCCTTAGAAATCGACCAAGTTGATGATGCAGCTCGTGAGATAATTACCAAAGGCGGTTGCGAAATAGTAGTGGTTTCGCTTGGACCGCAGGGGGCCGTATTGGTAACGAAGGATACTTGTGAGCATATTCCCGCTCCATCTGTCACGAAAAAAAGTACCGTTGGTGCAGGTGATAGCATGGTTGGTGGCATGGTTTGGGCATTATCAGCAGGAAAAAACGTACAGGAAATGCTTCGTTGGGGAGTGGCGTGCGGCTCAGCGGCAACCATGAACGAAGGTACGCAACTTTTCAAAACCGAAGACGCAAAAAGACTATTTACTTGGTTACAAAATTACAAGTAGAGCAAGTTTCCAAATCAATCTAAATTTATATATCTTATTAATATGAAAAACTTTTTTTTACTGATATTACTATTACTAAGTAGCAAAATTTCAGCTCAAATCATTCATTCTCATAATGATTATGAGCAAAAACAACCATTTTTTGCGGCTTACGATTTAGGTTTTGATTCGATTGAAGCCGATTTGTATTTAAAAGATGGCGAACTTTGCGTAGCTCACAACCAAAAAGATATATCGACCGAGCGAACACTCAGAAAACTATACATTGAACCGCTTTTGGCAAAAATTAAAGAAAATGGCGGTTATCCTTATCCTAATAAAAAATCATTGCATTTGTTGCTTGACTTGAAAACACAAGGTAAAGAAATCATGCAAGTGCTTGATATTCAGCTAAAACCTTATAAAAAAGAGCTTAAGCACATAAAAATATCCATCAGTGGCGATATGCCAAAACACGAAGAATTTCAGAATTACGATAAGATGTTTTCATTTGATGGTCGAAAAAGCCTAGATTACTCGAAAGAAGGCTTCAAAAGAGTTTATATTGTCAGTGCCAGTTTTACTGACTTCGGGAAATATTGGGCTGGAAAAGAGCCTCTTTCTCAAGAAGTTGCCGAAAAGATCAGTGTTTTTGTCAATGAAATGCATGCCAAAAACAAAAAAGTAAGGCTTTGGGGAACACCCAACACAACGCTGGGATATGAAACCCTCAAAGCCTTACAAGTTGATGTCATAGGC
>JAFEIL010000343.1 GCA_017495105.1 Emticicia sp.
TTATGCAGTGGATTTCTAATTACTAAAACCCTTATAATTAGCAAATTAGGCTTTTTATTTGCCAAAAGGGACATTCATTTACAGAACTTTATCATAGGCATCATTTTTGTTCATTTTTTTGCATAAAATTGAGCGAACATGAAAAAAATATTTGTCTTTTGGTTGGGCTTAGTTGCGGCGTGTAATGCTCAACAGAGTCCATCAAAAAAATTTGATTATAGATTTGAAATAGGAAGTTATTTTTCAATAACCAACAAATTGCCATTTTGGCAAAGTACCAATCAGTTTGGAAGTATACCGAGTGACTTGCCTGCTTTTCTTTGTCGCCAAAGTATCAAAACTCAAAAAGATACACTGAATAGATTTTTTAAATTTGATTATGGCTTTGAAGCGGTTACGATTCTTGGTAAAAATCCTCAGTTATTACTGCCTGAAGGTTTTCTATGCACTAAGCTTGGTAAAGTTGATATTTATGTTGGTCGAAGAAAAGAAATTTTCGGAATTGTTGATACATTACTTTCATCAGGGTCTGCATCTTGGTCGGGAAACGCCATGCCCATTCCGAAAGTACAGATTGGAATGCCAAATTACACGAATTTATTTTTTAAATGGTTGAGTGTTAAAGGAACCTTCTCACATGGGTGGTATGGCAATCAGACTTTTACGAAAGGACATTATTTACATCAAAAATCTTTATTCTTTAAATTAGGAAAATCTGTTTCGATGCTAAATCTTTATGGTGGATTTGTGCATAATGTTACTTGGGGTGGAACACCTAAGAATATTCTTCCAATTGGAGATGATCGACTTTTTAATGGTAAGTTTCCCGCCGATTGGTATGTTTATGGAAATGTGGTTTTACCATTAAAAGGTCTTTGGCGTCAGACAGATAAACATTATACCTATAATACTTTCGAGACTACCAATCATTTTGGAAATCAGCTTGGTTCGGTTGATGCAGCGGCTGAATTTAAGTTTAAGGAAAGTAAATTGATGCTTTATCGGCAGTTTTTGTTTGAAGACGGTCAATTATTTGGACTAACAAATACTGATGATGGAATTTATGGTTTAAGTTTCACGCCCAACCCAAAATCTTCGTTTAAAAGGGTCGTCTTTGAATATTTGTTTACTAAAAATCAAGGTAGATATGTGGCGGGGATTGGACGGCTATTAAATATGCCTGACCGACACCCGAACGAAGAAAGCTTTCTGTTTAATCATCAACAATATTTTGATGGTTGGTCTTATAATCAACGAACGATAGGAACTCCTTTTCTAACTCCTGAACAAAATATAAGAAATGAAAATCAACTTGGTAATAGCAATGTTTTTGTTAATAATAATCGAATTTGGGCCTTTTATGGGGCTTTGTTGAACCAAATAGGTACAATAAGTTTTACGAATAAACTATCATTTAGTAGAAACTTTGGAAATACAAGTTTATTAGGGAAAGTAATTCAGCCAGTTGACCAAATTTCTTATTCAATTAATACGGTAGTACCAATCCGTAAATTAAAAGCAGATTTGAATCTGAATATTTCGGTTGATCACGGCGATTTGATAAAGGATAATTACGGAAGCTATATTTCAATCATAAAGAGATGGTGATATTGGTTTATCATGCTACAAATAAATATTTTTGAATTTTAATTAAACCCATGCAACATATTTCAATCAAATAAACGTCTTTATAATAAATTGGCAGATTTTTTGCTATTTATAAGCCATATAAAACTATGATTGAAATGAGAACGAAAATAATTTTAAAGGATTCACAAGGTAGAATTCTTGAAATACATGACCTCGAAAATGAAGCGAATAACGGGTTTGATGTTGATAAATTAAATGATGGTACCTATTTTGTTGAATTACTTTTGCCTCATGGAAAGTCAATTACACATCAGTTTAATATAAACCACAATTAATGGGTCTAAATATGAGTGGTATGGCTTTCACATACCACCCAAGGTTGATTCTTATTGATAAATTTCTCTTCTAGCCGAAAGTAAGGTATTGTACATTAATGCAGCTACTGTCATAAGCCCAACGCCGCCTGGCACTGGCGTTATATAGCTACATTTCGGAGCAACTTCATCAAATTTTACATCTCCTTTTAGGGCAAAGCCACTTTTTTTTGTAGTATCAACTACTCTTGTTAGGCCTACATCAATTACAACTGCACCTTCTTTTACCATATCTGCAGTGATAAATTCTGGCTTGCCAAGTGCTGCCACTAAAATATCGGCTTGTTTGGTTATTTCAGCAAGATTTTGTGTTTTGCTATGCACCAATGATACCGTACAGTTTCCTGGGTAAGTATTTCGTTGCATCAAAATACTCATTGGCAAACCAACAATTTGGCTTCTTCCTACTACAACACAGTGTTTTCCCGCAGTTTCGATTTTATAGCGTTTAATTAATTCCAAAACTCCGAATGGCGTTGCCGAAATATAGGCAGGTAATCCTTTGGCCATGCGACCAATATTTATTGGATGAAAACCATCAACGTCTTTGCGTGGCTCGATTGCCTCAATTATTTTATCTACGTTTATGTGGGCAGGAAGAGGAAGCTGAACTATGAAACCATCAATGTCGTCGTCGTTATTGAGTTGCTGAATAATTTCGAGAACTTCGTCTTCGTTAGTACTTGAATCTCTGCGAATTAATGTTGATTTGAAGCCGATTTCTTCGCATGACCTAATTTTACTTGCTACGTAGGTTTCGCTTGCACCGTTGTCGCCAATCAATATTGCAGCTAAATGTGGAATTTTACCTCCATTCGCTTTTTGTTTCTCTACTTCTATTTTGAGTTCTTGCTTGACTTGAGCCGAAATGATTTTACCATCAATGATTGTCATGGAGCTGATTTTTTATTGAAAACACAAAGATACGGCAATGAATTAAGAATTGAAAATTAAGACGGGGGCGTCCGAGTGATTAAGAATTTTGCCTTATACCTAAATTAAGGTTCTTTATAACTTTTTCCATATCAAATTCATCTTCACCGCTGATATTTACAATTTCTTTTAAATCTTTATGCGGTTTTCCATATTTCAAGAAGGATTGCCAAACGTGGTCGATAAACCATGTTGGCTCATATCCCCAGCGGATATCCATTGCCCTGCGAATCAAGAATGTGCGTTTTGAGATTTTTACATGAAATTTTTTATCGTAAAGTTGACAAATAGTTTCGTCATAAAAAGCAAATAAACCTTCAGCAATTATTATATCAAATCGGGTTCTGAAAAGTTCGATAACTTCACGATATTGTTTAAAATCAATAGATTGTGGCGATTCCCAATCAGTTTTGTTTTTAATTTTCGGAATTTGGGTTTCAGGAAAAACAAAATCATCTTGATGAAAAATGATTGCTTTCTTTCCATTTTTTCTGAAATATGTCACCAATAAATTGGCGAGGGTACTTTTTCCAGATCGGCTCACACCTCCAATACCAATTATCATTTTTTTATTTTGAAAATACGCTTTTGAGTTAGATTTTGAGATTCTACTACAAAGAAAATTAAAATTGATTATATTTAAATCAAAATTTCATAAACCTATAAAAAATGAACAAAGATAGACTTTCATATTATGCCAGTTATGTCGCAATTTTCTGCGGCATCTTTCTTCTCTTAATGAAACTTTATTTACAAGATAAATCAACATCAAACCTTGTTATGGCTCTTTTATTCATATCAATTGGTTT
>JAFEIL010000463.1 GCA_017495105.1 Emticicia sp.
ATACCCTCTCATCAAAATCATTTTCAAAACCTGCTTGCCTTAGCAATTTTTATGTTAATAATTTGCTATTATGCCTTCAACGGTGTTCCGAAAAGTGAGACTCTTTTGATTGAAGACTCGCCCGAACAAAGCAAAAGTGTGGTTTTGGAAACCAAAATTAGCAAGTTGCGTGCTGCTGTGCTCATGGATGCAGATGTTGTTGAAATAAACGGAAGTTTATATGCCACTGAAAATGCCTTAGAAGATATGATTGGTACTAAAAAAACAAAAGTAGCCATTCTGAAGATTCACGAAAAACTAGCTTTGGGAGATAGAAAAAATGCTATAAAGCTTATTAATCAATTACCAACTTTACTACTTTTAAAATAAATATAAATTGACCGGAATACCTTTTAGTTGGTTCAGCAACATGAAAAAGTAAACTAATTTAGGTGGAAACGATTTTAGCTCAAGGTATCTGACTTCAGAAAAAGAAGCTTCATTAGTATTTTTAGCTGTTATTATGCCTTTTCTACTTGATTGTTTAAATTTTTATTGAGTTGCTGATTTGTATTTCATGTAAATTCTTCTAGGGCTTGAAACAAAACTTTTAGGATAGGAGAAACTTCGATTTAAGAGCGACATAGCCAAACCTTGAGCTTATTTTTATGCATTGTATTGATTATTTCCTAATAATGAAAAACAGGAACGTCCAAATTTGACGTTCCTACAAGTGTCATTTAATACAAATAATTAGGATTTTCTACTTTACGTTTATTCCAAAAATAAAATTGATACCTACGATATTTTTGGTGTCGGGGTATTTTTTGTTTACGTCAGGTTGCCAAATATAATACAAGTTAACACTTTTGTTTTTCATGTAATCGTAGCTAATTCCTGTACGGTTCCGCCAAAAATCAGTCTCGAACACTCCATCTTTTTTGTGCATAAATGGCTCCGTAGATACACTAAAATCTATTTTTTTAGTAATTGCATATTTTACACCTAAGCGAGAGCGGAGGTAGTTTTCGGCTGTTCCTTCATCATCGCCGATAAATGTCTGCTTTTGCGATTGGTAGGTTTCACGCAATGAAAACGTAAGTTTGTTAAGTTTATATTTTACTTCTACATTACCTGCAAATCTGTGAAAATTTTTGACATCAACAATACCAAACCGATATGCTGCACCCGCCGAAAGATACTTATTGATTTTCTTGCTGCTTTCTAAATAAAAATATGAACCACGATAATTACTTGAATTTTGGTTGAATTTTGCTCGGTATTCAGTGCCAATTTTCCAACCTTTTTTAAAATCTATATCAAGTGAAATTGAGGTTCTAGTTTGTAAGTCAACCTCCGATTTTTGAGCAAAAGTGATTGAAGAAATAAATAATAGAGTGATTATCTTATGGTATTTTTTCATAAAGGAATTTAAAGGAATTATTCATAAAAATAAATAGTCATTCGAGTAGCATCTTTCAAAAAATCAATCTCTTGGATTTCTACACGATGAACATTGAAACCTGTACGGTTTTTCAAATCTGCCAATAATTCAGTGCGTTTATCGGGCGTAATGAGGTTTATATTATCGTAAACAATGTTTTTGGTAAACTCTTTCTTTATAAGCCAATTACTTTCTAGTAAAAAAGTCGCAAATAAAATAATGCCGTTTAAAAGAGCTAGTTCATCCCAACCACCTTTGCTGATAGCCGAAAGTAAACCAATAGCAATTACCAAGAAAAGATAGGTCATATCTTTGGTAGAAATAATTTCGGTTCGGTAACGAAGCATCGAAAAAACAGCAAATAAACCAAATGCTGCTCCCATGCTCATCTCTACTTTATTTAGCAAATAAGTTATCAAGAAAATAACCAAGTTGAAAGCAAAAAAAGTAAGATATTGGTCGGCTTTCTTGTAATTTTTGTAAAAAATCAAACGAATTAATATAAAAACTGAAACTATATCAATCAATAAACGGATGAAAAATTTGCTCGAAAGATTGTCGAATATCTCAAATGTAGTTGTTTGGACGATTTGTAAGGTGTCAGACGAAAGCGTTTGCGGTAAAAGATTCATATTGATGTAGGGTTTTTGATATTCTTTTTAGGTGTTTTTTGAAATTATTTTGTTTGACGCCTTCAAAAAGACTAATGATTCCTAAGCAATATTTGCTTATTGAGCCAGATTTTAGTTGGTATTTTTTCAGAATACCTAGTATTGGCGATACTCCGACTTTTTCTTGCTTTATTTCGGCAATTGCTATCTGAGCGTATTGTACTTCTTTTAAATCATTCTTAAAAGTAAGTTCCAAATCAATTGTGAGGCGTTCGGAGTTTTGCTTACTCACAAGTGTAAGGCGAGTATAATTTACCCACATAACTCCCTGTAAATTTTCGGGCTCGAGCGGACAGGTTTTACTCAAAAATGCAGAACTTTCAGCACGTAAATAAGGCTCGTCAATGCCATTGGTTTTGATGCGTTTTTTAATGGTTCTTCCGTGATTGTTTTTAAATTTTATTTCAAAAAACTGCAAATTTGAGTCAACATAATTGCGTGAACGTACCTTATACCGATTTTGCTTACCTGCTTGGTGTTGGTGATATAGCCATAAATCTTTGGTGTCATAATATAGTGTTTGGTAAGTACAAATTCGTTGATTATCAATCTCTAAGAGTTTGTAATGCTGCTTGGCATCGGATAAAATATCAGGTAAAAAATGTATTGGAATCAGGTACTTTACATCCATTCTGTCCATCAGTTTTACACCTTCCATTTCAGATAAAGTAATCGGCTCAAATAACTGTGTTACTTTTGCTATTTTATCTAAAAAAATATCTGTTGTCATAGTAAACTCCCCAATTGGGCAATGGGGCTTTAAAACTCATAAATATACTTTTTGGTCTGAATTAACTTGCCTTTGGCACCGTAAGTTTTTCTTTCGGTATTTAATCCTTTTCCGTTGATTGGAAAGACTGACCTATTTAAAATGGCTTTTTTGCATCATATTTTATTTTCACTGACTTTTCGTTATTGGCATTGTGGCAACTTCTTTACCATTTTCATATTCAACAAATACTCCGGTTATTTCTTTTACCTCATTCTGCTGAATATCTTTTTTTGATTAGGCAAAAAGGCAGGAAAGCATTAAAAGTAAAATTGAAATTCTCATGTTTTTAGTCTATTGTATTCACTTACTATTTCAAGCGTATTCTTTGGCTTAGCAATATCGTCACAAATTTTAATACTTGAAATAAAACTACATTATTACCGATAGGTTTTATCTACTTTGAAAGGTGTTTCTGCAAGAATACTTTTATATAAGATTTGTATTTTGCCTAATTCGTTGCCGCATTTGTTAAAAATCAATAAATGCTTACTTTAAAAACATAAGATTTGTGTATATTAATTGAAACAAACTGGCAACTTTTGTGTAATTCGGCTATGAAATCAATTTTGGTTGCTATTAATCATTCCCATTGTTGGAATCTTATACCAAGTTGCATATCTGCAATTGCAAATTCTTTTGCACCCCAAGGTCTTAGTGTAACTTTATTAAGATTTGGGTGAAGTAGGTGAGGATGAGATGAAGATACCTTTGCATATACTTCTTCAATATTATTTGTCACAATTCTCAATTCGGGATTATGCTCTTCAGCTAATTGTTCATCTTGAAAAAGCATAATGCTTAAACTATCTTTTTTTAGTACACAATAAGGTTGCGAGG
>JAFEIL010000183.1 GCA_017495105.1 Emticicia sp.
CATTGAAACCGATGAGTTCGTCTTCAGCGAAATCTTCTAATTTTTCGAGCAACACTTCTTTTTCTTCCGCCGTCCAATCCGAAATCTTCCATGAAGTTACTAGTTTACAAATAATATTCAAAATTTGTTCACGAATAAATAAATCCTTTTCACTGAGGATATGTCCTTTAAATACTGGAAGTTGCCCGTTGTTTACCGTTTCGATGTAAGTTTCAATCTCTTTTATGTTCTGAGCAAAGGCAGTCCAGCTATCGCTGATTGACGAGGCTCCAAGTCCCAACAAAACTTTCGATATGGTGGTGGTATAGCCCATGAAGTTTCGGTGAAGTGTGCCACTTTTCTGTGCTTTATTTAGGCTGTCGTTTGGAAGAGAAAAATGATCCATGCCAATTTCGATATAATTGTTTGCCTCAAAAATTGCTCGTCCACATTCATATAAGGCACGTTTTTTTTCGCCACTCGGCAAATTACTTTCATCAAATCCACGTTGGCCGTTTCCCTTAATCCATGGCACGTGTGCATAAGAATAAAATGCAATACGGTCGGGTTTTAAGCTCAAAGTTTTCTGAATAGTATATTCGATGGAAGAAAGTTGCTGAAAAGGCAAACCAAAAACTAAATCGTGGCTAATTGATGTATAGCCAATCTCACGGGCAAGTTTGGTCACTTTTTTGACATTCTCGAAAGGCTGAATACGGTGAATAGCCAACTGCACTTTTGGGTCGTAATCTTGCACACCAAAACTTACTCGTCTGAAACCTAAATTATAGAGTGTTTGGAGATGTTCGGCGGTTGTGTTATTGGGGTGACCTTCAAAACTAAATTCGTGGTTGGGTCTTACTGTGGCATTTTTCAGAATACCTTCAATGAGTGTTTGGAGGGTTTCGGGAGCAAAAAAACTGGGTGTTCCACCTCCCAAATGTATTTCAGCAATCTTTGGTTTTTCAGGAAAAATAGCCAAATACAAAGCCCATTCTTTTAAAATCGCTTTAATATAAGGCACTTCGACAGCATGGTTTTTGGTGATACGCTTGTGGCAAGCACAAAACGTACATAGACTTTCGCAGTAAGGTAAATGAATGTATAGACTTATACCCGAATCACTATTTGTTGCAGAAAAAGTTTCGACCAAATTATTCTGCCATTGTTGTAAGTCGAAAGTATCGGTTTGCCAATGTGGAACGGTTGGGTAACTGGTATATCTGGGTCCAGCTACATCATATTTTTTTATTAGCGAAGAATCTGCCATATGTTTAATAATTTTCATGCAAAATTAGACGCTATGTTTTTGGAAAATGATGAGGAATGTCATGTTTCCGAAGTCAAAAAGCAAGATAAAAAACTCAATATCAGTCTTTGGTCAAAAAAATAATTAAGTTTCAATCAAGAATCGCTTATATTTATTGAAATATTTTTACTTGACAATTTTCAAATCTACTAATTTCCAAATTTTCAATGCCAACCTACAACCAAATCAAACGTCAAATAGATTTGAATCTTTTTGCTGAATTAATGCTTCGGAATGAACTAAAGGCTTTGCCAAGTATTATTTACGAAAACGAATATATTGATGCCTCAGTGCATGGCTATTGGAATACTCGTCATGTTTTGCTTTTGGCTACTACTCAACGCATTTTATTGGTCGATAGCGATAATTATGGCGATGTTGAAGTGATTGAATTTCCTTATGATCAGACAGTTACGGTGCGATGTCCATCGGCTGATTCGGTAGTTTTTGGTACAGCCGAACGAAAGGTTAAAGTGGATAATACGCTCGAAGAATACATTGCGACTTTTTATTCTGTTGTGAAAGATAGATTGGCAGGAAAAGAACCAAAACTGTATCGTGAAAGAAATATTTACGCACAAGACAAACAAATTGGTGAGCCTTTACCGCAAACGAGTAATCCATTTCATGTAATATTACGAGGGTTTGATGGGCTTACAAAAATGATAGATCCTCAGACCGAAGAAAATAAACAACAGTCGCTCAGCGAAGATTCTCAAGCTACTGTAAAAGGAAAAAAACAATCAATTGAAACAGAAAAGACCTTGGATGAACTTTTGGCGGAATTGAACGCTTTGGTTGGTTTAGAGAATGTAAAAGAAGAAGTGAAGAGTTTGGTAAATGTGTTAAAAATTGAGAAAATTAGAACAGAACAAGGCATCGCTCTGCCAAAACGCTCGTTGCACATGGTTTTTCACGGAAACCCCGGTACGGGAAAAACAACTATCGCACGACTTTTAGCCAAGATTTTCAAGGCTTTAGGTGTTTTGAGTAAAGGACAATTATACGAAACCGACCGTAGCGGTTTGGTTGCAGGCTATACTGGTCAGACTTCGCTGAAAGTGCGTGAGGTTTGTCAGAAAGCAATGGGAGGGATTTTGTTTATCGACGAAGCCTACGCCCTCAATACTGAAGATACTTATGGCCCCGAAGCCATCAATACGATTGTGAAATTTATGGAAGATAATCGTGATGACTTTGTGGTAATTGTAGCTGGCTATGAAGAAAAAATGACCGAGTTTATTAATTCAAACCCTGGTTTGCATTCAAGATTCAATAAATACATCGCTTTCAAAGATTACACACCTGAGGAATTAGTCGATATTTTTTTATTGCAAACGGCCAAAGTGCAACTGAAAGTTGATGAGGATGCACAAGAAAAAGTCTATAAACTATTCAAGAAACTCTACGATGAACGAGATGCTTCTTTCGGAAACGGTCGTCTGGCTCGTAATATTTTTGAGAAAACTTATGAAAAACAAGCCAATCGTCTTGTGATTGAAGGCATCGAAAAAGCCGATATTAGCTTGATAAATGAAGAAGATATTCCTGTGATGGATTCGTAGGAACGTCCAAACTGGACGTTCTATAATATTTGTTAAGAACGTCCAATTTGGACCTTCCTACTACAGTTCCTCTATTCTATTCAAATAAATTTCAGCTTGTTCTAAAACTTCATTTCGTTGTTGTTCAGGCATTTTATTAAGCGTTAGATAAGACATACCAATACGTGGATTTCTTTGGAGTTTTGTACGATTTCTTTCATAAAAATGCCAGTAAAGAGAATTGAATGGACAAGATTTATGACCAACTTTCTTGCTTTTATCATAAAAACATGAGCTACAATAGTCGCTCATTTTGTCAATATAATTGGCTGAGGCAGCGTAGGGCTTTGAACCAACGATTCCGCCATCTGCATATTGGCTCATGCCACGGGTATTCGTAATTTCGACCCACTCAATTGCATCAATATATATACCCAAATACCACTCGTCAACCTCATCGGGGTTTATTCCCGCTATCAAGCAAAAATTACCAATAATCATCAAACGCTGAATATGGTGAGCATAAGCCAGATTCAGTGACTGCCCGATAGCATGTTTCATGCAATTCATTTTGGTGCGTCCAGTCCAAAAGAAATCGGGTAGTTTTTCCTGATTTTCAAAAAAGTTAAGGTTTTGAAAATCAGGCATTTTATTCCAATAAATACCTCGCATATATTCTCGCCAACCGATAATCTGTCTGACAAAACCCTCGATTTGGGCAATTGAAATACTATCTTGATTTTGTTGCCAATGTTCAACTGCTCGTTCTACTACTTCCAAAGGCGAAAGTAATTTTATATTCATCGAAAACGATAATCTTGAATGATAAATCGACCAATATTGCACAGCCATGGCGTCTTCATATATGCCAAAATTCTGCAAACAGTTTTTTACAAAGAACTCCAATAATTGTAAAGATTCCTGCCGAGTTACAGGCCAAAAAAAGTTTTTGGCATTTACACTACCAATGGTCTTTATTTCTTGGTTTTGTACAAGTTCATAAATCTCTGAAACATCTCGGCAGAAAACCAAAGGTTCAATCGGGCGGTGGCCTTTTGGAAGTTTTTTGCGGTTATCAGAGTCGTAGTTCCACTGACCCGTTAATGGTTCATTTCCATCCATCAGAATATCGTATTTTTTTCGCATCCTACGGTAAAAACTTTCCATCAAAAAAGTCTTTTTTCCTTTAAAAAACTCACCTATTTCTTTTCTTTGGCTTAAGAAATGCTCGGTATCAAAGATTTTGGTAGTAATATTGATTGCAGCTGAAAAAGCATTTAGGAGTTCGTCAAGGCGATATTCGTCGGGTAATTGACATTCAAATTGTGTAACTTTATTTTGCTCAATAAGCCACTCAAGATTTTGGATGAGCGATTGTGTATTTCGTTTATTGTCAAGACTTAAATAAATTACTTGATGTCCTTGATTTTCAAGGTTTTGTGCAAATAAACGCATGGCCGAAAAAAAGCCAATAACCTTTTGAATATGGTGTTTCACGTAGTCAGTTTCCTGCCTCATTTCCATCATTACGTATAAGGTATCACTGTTTTTTTCTTGAAACCAAGAATGGTTATGATTGAGTTGGTCACCTAATATTAGTCGAAGAACCATGAAAGTTTTTTCGTTAATGTTTCATGGTTTAACCAACTGTGAGCTTATTTGTTTAGTTGGAACTATACCAATCCCTCCGGATTAGGAATAAAATTCAAAAATGAATCTGAATGTTTTTTATACTTTTCGGTATCAAGTGCATATAAAAAAGCTCCTTTTTTAGAGAAACCTTTTTGTTTTTCTTTAAGCTTAATCAAAAGCCCCGTTGAGAGGATTTTTCGGCTAAAATTCCGTTTATCGAAATTGCTACCATAAATCGCTTCGTATAAATTTAATATTTGCGGAATCGTGAATTTTTCGGGCATTAATTCAAAACCAACCGGGTGAAAAGCTGCCTTATAACGCAAACGTTCGATGGCAATTTTTATCATTTCTCGATGATCGAAGAGCAATTCGGGCAAATCTTGCATCGAAAACCACTTTGCATGGTGCGTATCCGAAATTTTGGTTTCATAATCCTTTACATTCACCAAAGCATAATATGCAATTGAAACTGTCCTTTCAACAGGGTCACGGCTCGGGTCGCCAAAGGCATTGAGTTGTTCTAAAAAAATACCTGAAACACCCGTAAGTTCAAACAAAATTCGCTCGGCTGCTTGGTCGAGGCTTTCGTTTGGTTTTAGCCAGCCACCCATTAACGACCATGTATCGTGGTCAGTCTGAACGCCACGTTTTACCAATAAAAGCTTTAATTCTTCGCCATCAAAACCAAAAATAATGGAGTCAAGTGCTACCAAACATTTGGTTTGTTGTTTATAAAGTTCTAACATTCAGAGTTTTATAGATTATAATTGTAGGTCGGTGTCATGAATTATAAGCAATATAAGGAAGTAGCCATCCATGCACAACAAAAGTAGATATTTTCTCTAAAAAACTTGTATTTTTACACAAAAAAGCCTAAATGTCATTGCTCAAAATCAATAATTTATACAAGTCTTTCGAGGGAGTAAAGGCAGTTAATGATATTTCAATCACCCTTGAAAAAGGCAAAATTTTGGCGATTTTGGGTGAAAGTGGTTCAGGAAAAACGACACTTTTACACCTAATTGCAGCACTTTACGAACCCGATTTTGGAACATTAACGCTTGATAATGAACGCATTAAGCCGCCTTCTGAAAAACTGATTGCCGGTCACCCAGATATTAAGTTGGTTAGGCAAGATTATGGGCTTTTTCCGAATATGTCAATCCGTGCAAATATTGCTTACGAGTTGCGTTATTACGAAGAAAATTATCGAAATGAACGAGTAGATAAACTCCTTGAAATTAGTGGGTTAGCTCATGTGCAGCATCATCTTCCTCGACAAGTTTCGGGTGGCGAACAGCAGCGAGCAACTATTATAAAAGCTATTGCCGAAGAACCAAAACTGCTACTACTTGATGAACCTTTTAGTCATTTAGATGCAGTGAACAAGCGTCGGTTAAAGAACGAAGTCTTAGACCTCATAAAAGCCGAAGAAGTAAGTTGTATTTTCGTAACGCACGATGTAGCCGATGCCTACGCAATGGCCGATGAATTATTAATTATGCAAAATGGAAGTGCTTTACAATTAGGCTCACCCGAAGAAATCTATCGAAATCCTATCAATAATTATGTAGCTGAGATTACAGGGGAGGTTTCAATTAGTTCTGAGTTCCGAGTTGAGAGTTCTGAGTTTAAAACAACACAATTTATTAATAGTAACCAAACCAATAACTTATATGAGTACGACAAAACACTCAGAACTCAGCACCGCACGGCGGACCGTTCAGCATTCGGAACTTTTCTCCGTCCCTCTCAAATTCGTGTTTCTGAAAAATCTGAACTAAAAGCTGTTATACAAAAAGTCAAATTTTTGGGAGCTTATTACGAAGTAATTTTACAAGTAGAGGATTTCAATCTGAAAATGTATAGTTTTGAAAAACTACTTATTGGCCAGGAAATAGGAATTGAAATCAGACAATTTGATTAATTTAACTTATGGATATCGTGTCTCAATAGTGCCTATTTTGGCCAAAAAACGATTACTATTTTAAGTTAAAATATCTTGTAAGGCAGTTTTTAATAGATAAAAAATCTATTCTTAAAAACCAAAGCAGATATTTTCTGTAAACGTTGAATAAAATTTAGATAAAAATTTATTCTTATTCTTTGGTTTTGTTTGGCTAAATTCCCAACTTTGTGTCAGTATCAAGAATTTCTAATTAATTTTAGAAAACCAACCGAGTCGAAACGCTACGGTGGACAAAAGATGCGGGCTGTTCTTAAGTCAAAAATGTTTTTGTTTTTCTCTTCAAAAAGCCTGTTTCAAATTCTTGAAAACTACTTAATCTTTTAAAATCATTAAAAAACATAGCATTTATGCCTTATTTATTCACTTCTGAATCGGTATCAGAAGGCCACCCAGATAAAGTATCGGATCAAATATCAGATGCCCTCATTGATAATTTCATGGCGTTTGACCCTTCTTCTAAAGTAGCTTGTGAAACTTTGGTAACAACTGGTTTAGTAGTTTTGGCAGGAGAAGTAAAAACACAAACTTATCTTGACGTTCAAGCAATTGCTCGTGAGGTAATCCGTAAAATTGGTTATACGAAGTCGGAGTATATGTTTGAGGCTAATTCTTGCGGAATTATCTCGGCCATTCACGACCAATCGGCTGATATTAACCAAGGTGTTGATAGAGTTACGGCTGATGATTTCGAATCGAAGGCAAATGCTCAAGGTGCGGGTGACCAAGGTATGATGTTTGGTTATGCTACTCGTGAAACCGACAACTATATGCCATTGGCTTTGGATTTAGCTCACGCAATTTTGCAAGAAATGTCATTTATCCGTAATAATGAGCCAAGTTTGATTCCTTATTTACGTCCAGATGCAAAATCTCAGGTAACAATCGAATATTCTGATGATAACGTTCCACAACGAATTGATACAATAGTAGTTTCTACACAGCACGACGATTTTGCTGCTGATGAAGAAATGTTGGCGAAAATCAAGGCTGACGTCATTAATATCGTTATCCCACGTGTACAAGCCAAGTTGAAAGCTGATTTACAAGCTTTATTCAACGACCAAATCACGTACCATATCAACCCAACTGGTAAATTTGTAATCGGTGGACCACACGGAGATACAGGTTTGACAGGTCGTAAAATCATCGTTGATACTTACGGTGGCAAAGGTGCTCACGGTGGTGGTGCTTTCTCTGGGAAAGATCCTTCAAAAGTTGATCGTTCGGCAGCTTATGCCACTCGCCACGTAGCCAAAAACTTAGTAGCTGCTGGTCTTTGCGACGAAGTACTTGTACAAGTTTCTTACGCTATCGGCGTAGCAAAACCATGTGGTTTGTTTATTGACACTTACGGAACTGCAAAAGTTGATATGACTGACGGAGAAATCGCTCAAAAAGTGGCTGAAATCTTCGATATGCGTCCGTATGCAATCGAGCAACGTTTGAAATTACGTAACCCAATCTATTCAGAAACAGCCGCTTATGGCCACATGGGACGTAAAAACGAAATTGTAACAAAAACTTTCAAAGGGCCAGATGGCACGATTGTTACTAAAGAAGTAGAACTTTTTACTTGGGAAAAACTTGACTACGTTGATGCTGTAAAAGCAAAATTCGTTCTATAATTTTTTCGTGTTTAAGATAAAAAAACGGAGGTCGAAAGACTTCCGTTTTTTGATTGTGGTAGTACAAGTTTTTAAATGTGATTTGTTATCAAAACATTCTCTCAAAACACATCGCTCAATTTGAAAAAGAATGAGTAATTTCGCAGAAAAAATATCAAATTGAATGAAACTCAACAAACAAAATAGATTTATTATTCTGAGTATTCTTTGTCTGTTATCGCTCTCGACAATGGCTCAGATTGTTAAACCTACAACCGTTCCTCAAATCTCAACTACTCCACCATCAAAACCAACCGTTTATGCAATCATTGAGCAAGTGCGTAAAAAACACGCTCCTGATAAACGAGTAGCTTTATTTCAAGCCGAGCTTGACTCCAACCGAATTGTGGGAAAAACCAATTTGCCTGCCGCTAAGAAAGATTTGTTAAATCGCTTAAAATCAAATGGTTATAATTTGCTTGATGCCGTAAAATTATTGCCCGATAACGACCAGCTCGAAAATCGTAATTGTGGTATTGTCAATATTTCAGTGTTAAACTTACGTAGTCAGCCCAAAGAATCGGCCGAATTGGCTTCGCAAGCTTTGCTCGGAACACCGCTCAAAGTGCTCGACCGTGAACGCAATTGGTACATGATTCAAACACCTGATAATTACATCGGTTGGGCCGATGGCTCTACGTTCGCTCGTATTACTCAATATCAATTCGACCGCTACCAAGGTAATAAATTTTTGATGTTTGCCAAGCCTTACGGTTTTTCGTATGCCAAAGCTGATGAAAATTCTCAAACTATTTCTGACCTTACTTGGGGCAATGTTTTGGCCGTAAAAGACACACTACAAGATTTTTATGAAGTTATCTATCCCGACGGTCGAAATGCTTTTATCTTAAAAAAAGAAGTTACCGGACACCAGGAATGGAAACAATCGGTCACGGCTTCCGAACAAAACTTGGTCAATTCGGCTTTCAAAATGCAAGGTTTGCCTTATTTATGGGGCGGAACTTCGTGGAAAGGCGTTGATTGTAGCGGTTTTACTCGAATGATTTATCAATCAAATGGGATTCTATTACCTCGAGATGCTTCACAGCAAGTTTGGTCAGGTGTAGAAGTAGCTTTTGATAGCCTTCAAGTAGGAGATTTGTTGTTTTTTGGCGAAAAAGCTACGACCGAAAAATCAGAACGTGTCGTACATGTAGGTATGTGGTTGGGCAATAAAGAATTTATTCATTCTTCTGGCATGGTAAAAATCAGTAGTTTTGATGAGTGTATGCCACGCTACGATGCCCATAATGCAGGTCGATATTTAAGAGCAAGACGCATTTTAGGAACAGATAAAGGAATAGTTTCTTTAAAAAAATAAATCTGTGGAGCGAAACGGTTCGCCGTTTAGATTTCAGTTCGCCTATTTTAGGAGATACAAGGTGGGTAGAGACGTTGCATGCAACGTCTCTAAGCTGTTGAAAACATCAAAGAACCAAAGATATTTGCCAAACTTGCACTTATTGCATAAATTCGTACTTTCTTAAAAATATTCAACTAATTATATAAAAATGAAAAAATCAATCATTTTTTCAATCTTTTCGCTGCTTGTAGTTCTTGCCTGTAAGCAAACTCAGAAAACACTCTCTGACGAAAGTTATTCAAAGCTAACCGACGATGAAAAACGTAGAGTCGAACACGCTATTGATGGTATTCAGTTGGCCGACCCAGATTTGGAAGTAACACTTTTTGCATCTGAACCAATGATGATGAATCCAACCAATATGGATATTGATGCCAAGGGAAGAGTTTGGATTTGTGAAGGCTATAATTATAGGAACAAGCTAAATCCGAAGAATCCTTATAATAAAAAGGGTGACAGAATCTTGATTATGGAAGATACCAATCAAGATGGGAAAGCCGATAAAAGCATAGTTTTTTATCAAGGAGAAGACATCAATTCTGCCCTCGGAATTTCGGTTTTGGGCAATAAAGTAATCGTTTCTTGCTCTCCGAATGTGTTTTTATTTACTGATGAAAATAACGATGGTAAGGCAGATAAAAAAGAGATTATTTTCACTGGTTTGAAGGGCGTTCAGCACGATCACGCCATTCATGCATTTTCGTTTGGACCTGACGGGAAACTCTATTTCAACGGTGGAAACGAAGTACAAACTCTTAGCGACAAAAACGGTAAAGAATTAACTGATGATTTAGGCCGCCCTTTCTCTACTTATAAACAAGGAAAAGTATTCAGATGTGATATTGATGGCTCAAATGTTGAGATTTTAGGGCATAATTTCCGCAATAATTATGAAGTAGCTCTTGATTCGTATGGACGTATGTGGCAATCAGATAATGACGATGATGGCAACAAAGGCGTGCGTATCAACTATGTAATGGATTATGGAAATTATGGTTATAAAGATGAAATGAATGGTGCAAGCTGGCAAGAACGCCGCACGAATTGGGAGTCCGAAATTCCACAACGTCATTGGCATTTAAACGACCCAGGAGTTGTACCAAACTTATTACAAACGGGAGCAGGCTCGCCAACGGGAATGATTGTTTATGAAGGAAAACTTTTACCCGAAAAATACCAAAACCAAGTCATTCACTGCGATGCAGGACCAAGTATTGTGCGTTCGTATCCAGTTACTAAAAATGGTGCTGGTTTTACGGCAACAATCAATAATATTTTAGATGGCTCAAAGCGTGACCAGTGGTTTCGCCCATCAGATATTACGACTGCTCCCGATGGCTCAATTTTCGTGGCCGATTGGTACGACCCAGGTGTAGGTGGTCACGCAATGGGTGATTCGGTTCGTGGGCGTATTTACAGAATTGCTCCAAAAGGCCAAGCCTATTCTGTACCAAAATTCGATTTTGAAACTGCCGAAGGTTGCGTAGAGGCTTTGCAAAATGCAAACCTAGCCGTTCGTTACTTGGCTTGGACAAAACTTAACTCGCTCCAAGAAAAAGCTGAAGAGGCTTTGACAAAACTTTGGAAATCTGATGATTCAAGAATGCGTGCAAGAGCCTTGTGGTTGTTGGGTAAAATTAAAGGCAAAGAGGCTAAATATATACAAAGAGCCGCCAATGATGCAGACGAAGACATTCGCATCACATCTATTCGTTTGTCTCGTGAATTAAGCACCGATAATACCGCATTGTTTCAAAAACTCGCCACCGACCCATCGGCACAAGTGCGTCGTGAAGTTGCTTTGGCCATTCGTCATAAAACTTCATCAGCCGCTGCTGATATTTGGACAACACTTGCCAATCAATACGACGGCAAGGACAGATGGTATTTAGAAGCACTTGGTATTTCAGCTGATAATCAATGGGATACGTTTTTTGCAAATTATTTAACAAAAGCTGGTGAAAAATGGAAAACTGATGCGGCTGCCAAAGATTTAGTGTGGCGTAGTCGATCAACTGATAATGTTTTCCGATTGGCCGAATTAGCAAAGACAAACAAAGATAATCTGCGATATTTCCGAGCTTTTGATTTTCAAAGTAATCCAGAAAAATCAAAAGTTCTACTCGAAATGCTTGATGGTGGAAATGCAACGGGTGATATTATGACGTTGGTGTTCAAGCATTTAGACATGAATACCGCCAAGCGAGACCCACTTTTTAAGAGCCTTCTACCAAAAGTTTTGGATAGCATAAAAAATCCAACGGATTATCTTGATTTGGTAAAACGTTACGAATTAAAAGACCAAATTAATCGCTTAACCGAAATGGCAATGAAAGATTCGGTTTTGGGTGGAGAAGCGGCTAAGATTCAAATAAAAATGAATGGTTTAGGTGAATTTCAAAAGCTAACTCAAAACAAAGACGAAGATATCGTGCGTAAAGCAATTGGCGTTTACGGTGGCGTTGATGAAAAACCTATAACCGATTATTTGGTAAGTTTATTCAATAACAAAAACCTCAGCAAAGGTGTACGTAACCAAGCGATGTATGCCATGTACGGCTGGAACAGTGAAGAAGTTTTGTGGAATTTAGTGAAAGCCAATAAGGTTTCGGAAGAAGTAATGCCAATTGCCAAGAAGATTTTGTTGGGAACATGGCACAGCGATATTCGTACCGATGCTATGAAAATGTTTGGTGCTGAAATGGACAAAGAACTGGGTGATATTAATGAACTAACTAAAGGAGTGGGAAATGTTGCAGGTGGGCAGAAAGTGTTTAAAATGTATTGTACTGCTTGCCATCAAGTAAAAGGTGAAGGTGTAAACTTTGGGCCAGCATTGACCGAAATTGGTAGTAAATTGTCTAAAACTGCACTTTATTCGGCCATTATCAACCCAAGTCAAGGTATTAGTTTTGGTTATGAAGGTTACAAAATCAAGCTCAAAGATGGTACAGAAGTAGAAGGTATTATTTTGAGTAAAACCGAAAACGATATAAACGTCAAACAAATAGGTAGCACAAATCCAACTGCTTTCAAGCGTGCAGATATTGTTTCGATGGAAGAAAATGAAGAATCGTTAATGCCAAAATTTCCACTTAAAAAACAAGAAATCGTCGATTTAGTAGAGTATCTGCGTATTTTGAAGAAGCAGTAAGTAAAATTATGTAATTGTATATTTCCAAAGACTGTTTTATAGCGATATGCAAACGAGGCACACCTCAAATGTGTGCCTCGTTTGTAACCAATAGCTAATGAAATTATGAAAAAATACATTGCTTTCCTCAGAGGAATAAACGTAGGGAACATACGAATAAAAATGCCCGATTTGAAAATAGTTTTTCTCGAAATGGGCTTTAAAAATGTCGCAACTTTTTTACAAACAGGAAATGTAGTTTTTGAATCCGATAAAAACATTTCGGAAATAAAGTTAATTCTTGAAAAAGGACTTTCAGAAACCTTTCATTATCAGGCATTTGTGCTACTTTATGACTTTGATATTTTGGAAGGAATTATAGAAAAATATCCATTCGAGAAAACCGAAAGTCATCACGCCTATATTGTTTTTGTGGAAAGCGATGTCATTTTTGAAGAACTTCTATCTTTTTCGCAGGGTCTGGACGAAGAAATTGCCAAAGGAAATACGGTACTTTATTGGAAAGTACCGAAGGGCGAAAGTCTGAATACTCCTTTTTCTAAAATTACCGCCAAAGCAAAATACAAAAGCACAACAACCGTAAGAAATATAAATACGCTCGAAAAAATGCTTGAATAAAGTCCGTTTTGTGTTTTTTTTCAAATCAGACAATTCACACAGAACAATTTAGGAAATTGTTCTGCATTTTTGGCACTAAAAAAACTATCTTTGCAACTTGTTTTAACTCACCGATGTAGCAATTGTTGTTTGTGATAATTGCTGATTGATAATTGTTAATTGAAAAAATGTTTGAAAATTTAAGTGATAAGCTAAATAAAGCCATAAAAACCCTCAAAGGGCAAGGCAGAATTTCTGATATTAACGTGGCAGCCACCGTCAAAGAAGTAAGACGTGCTTTGATGGATGCCGACGTAAACTATAAGGTTGCCAAAGATGTAACTGACCGTGTGCGTGAAAAAGCAATCGATCGTAAGGTAATGATTGCTGTTGAGCCAGGGCAATTGTTCGTAAAAATTGTACAAGAAGAGCTGATGGAACTCATGGGTGGTCAAGCTCAGAGTGTTAATCTAAAAGGTTCACCAGCAGTAGTTTTGATTGCAGGTTTGCAAGGTTCAGGTAAAACTACTTTCTCAGGAAAATTCGCTTCTTACGTCAAAAAACAAGGTCGACAAGTCTTATTGGTTGCCTGCGATGTGTACCGTCCGGCGGCAATTACGCAATTGCAAGTATTGGGTGAGCAAATTGGCGTAGAGGTTTTTGCCGAACCAGAAAACAAAGATGCGGTAAGTATTGCCAAAAATGCACTTGCTTATGCCAAAGCCAACGGTAAAAGCGTGGTAATCGTCGACACAGCTGGTCGTTTGGCAGTTGATGAGGTGATGATGAAAGAGGTGGAGGAAATCAAGAAAGCCATCACACCAAGTGAAATTTTGTTTGTTGTTGACTCAATGACAGGTCAAGATGCGGTAAATACTGCAAAGACCTTCAACGAAAGACTTGATTTTGATGGTGTAGTATTAACAAAACTTGATGGTGATTCACGTGGTGGTGCGGCACTTTCAATCAAAGCCGTTGTAAATAAACCAATAAAGTTTGTTTCTACAGGTGAGAAGATGGATGCTCTTGATATTTTCTACCCTGACCGTATGGCGAGTAGAATCTTGGGTATGGGTGACGTGATTTCCTTGGTAGAAAGAGCTCAACTTGCTTTTGACGAAGACGAATCTCGACGCTTGAACAAAAAAATGCGTGAGAATAAGTTTGATTTAACCGACTTCTTGACGCAATTGGAACAAATCAAGAAAATGGGTAATATCAAAGATTTGATGGGAATGATTCCTGGTGTTAGTTCGCAAATCAAAGACATTGATATTAGCAATGATTCGTTTAAGCCCATCGAAGCTATTATCAAGTCAATGACTCCGAAAGAGCGTGAAAAACCTGATATTATTGATGGTAGCCGTAAGAAAAGAATTGCCGCAGGTAGTGGAACCGATATTGTTCAAGTAAACAATCTTTTGAAGCAATTTGATCAAATGAGAAGCATGATGAAAAAAGTCAATCAGATGCAATCAACAGGTAAAATGAAGGCTTTTAAGTAAGAGAATAAATTTCAGTGAGGGGTCAATAAGTGAAAATTTATTGACCCTTTTTTAGTAAACCTTTGTTTAATGTCGCTTTTGCTTTTGATTTTAGTAAAATGTTATGTTGATTATTGAGCTAAATTTTCATTTGAACCAACTTACTATGAAAAATCTATTAGTCATTCTTATAAGTATTTTTACTTTAAATGCCTTTTCCCAGCAAAAAATGACAACTGCTACCGAATTTCGCCAAAATATTCATGCTAATCCCGAACTCTCAACATTTGAGAAAAATACCAGCGATTTTGTAGTCTCAGAGCTAAAAAAACTTGGAATTACGAAAATCCATCAAGGTTTTTCGATGCACTCGGTTTTGGTTGAAATTGATGGAAACGAGGCGGGACCAACCATTCTTTTTCGCTGCGAATTAGATGCTTTGCCGATTCAAGAGGAAAATAATTTTGTTTATAATTCCACCAAAGCTGGTGTATCGCACAAATGTGGACATGATGGACACGCTGCAACAATGTTTCGTTTTGCTCAAAAACTGATGGAAAATCCTTTGAAAAAAGGCAAAATATTGCTTTTTTTCCAATCGGCCGAAGAAATAGGTGCAGGTGCAAAAGATGCCATTGAGTCTGGTATTTTTAAGCAATTTAATATAGATTTTACTTTTGCATATCATAATTTTGCTGGCTTTCCGATGGGTACTATCATCGTTAAAAATGGTCTTTTCACACCTTGTGTAGAAAGTGGGGTTTTTGAATTAATCGGCAAAACAAGCCACGCCGCCGAGCCATCGAAAGGTCTGAATCCTGCATTGGCAATCGCCGAAATTCTGCAGTATTTTGATTCTCTGAATAATCCTGACAAAGCCAGTAATGATTTTTTTGTGGCTACTCCAATACACCTTGAGATGGGCGAAAAAGCTTATGGCACGTCGGCAGGAAAGGCTACTATAGGCTATACTTTTCGAACTTGGGAAAACGAAAAATTTGATTCAATGAAGGATAAAATTATTCAGAAAGTAGGTGAAGTATCAAAGAAATATAAGCTTGAGTTTTCATCGAAATGGTTTGAAACCTTTAATGCAAATAATAATAATGGAACAGCCTATACTGAGATAAAAACCGCCGCAAAAAAACAAAAATTCGAAATTCTCGACCTTGAAAAACCTTTCGAGTTTGGAGAAGATTTCGGACTTTTTACCAAAAAGTACAAAGGAGCAATGTTTGGCATAGGTTCTGGAATCAACCAACCTCCCTTACACAGTTCAACTTTCGATTTTCCAGATGAATTGCTCGAAATTGGTAGTACAATGTTTTATCAGATAGCTGAACAGATTTCCAATAAGTGATTACTTCTTAGCAAAATAGTGTAAATAACTTGGCTCAAGTTCGCTGTTTGTAAAATATCCTTTATTGTTTTTATCAAAGCAAAAACCTTCACCTTGTTGTTCTTTAATATAAGGTAAAAGTTTATCACGATTACGTGCAAGTGTAGCAGCTATACTTTCGCCTTCTTTTCTGTACCAATAATAAATTGCATCATAATTTCGTAGTACAATCTCTTTTCCATCGCTCGAAATTCCACCACTTGTTATGAGTAGAAATGGAATCGCCTGTACGAATTTCGCTATTTGTATTTCAGTAGTTGATTGCGGATAAGTCAATTGATAAATTCTGACATTAAATTCCCGCTTTGTAACAATATAAATATCTTTAGTGGCGGGGTCAAGTAAAATACATTCCGCATCACGGCTACCATCTGGGTACTGAAAAGAGATTCTATCAAAATTCGTAACTTTTTCAGAAAGTGATTGCGGTTCTACGAAACGATAAATGTAATATTGATTATTATAAACAGCGGAATTATCGCCAATTTCGGCTAAATATATGTAGTTTTTCCCACTTTCCGGGCCAACGCCTATACTAATATCTTCCCAATCTCGGTTTGGAAATGGCATCTGAATGTTTCCTTTATATTCGCCCGAATGTGAAAACTGATGTAATAAATTCGGGTTATCGCCATCTTCTTGCACCCATACATTACCTGACATACTTCTGCTATCTGCCACACCCGATGCCTCGTTGACGAGATTGCTTGGCAATAACGAACTTTTGGGTATCGATTCAAAATCCGGAATTGTTTCAGCGGGTGTTGGGCTTGGCGTTTTTTTGAACCAATCGCACGAACTGAGCGTAAAAGTGATGATTGAACAGAGAATGAATATCCGCATTATGTGTTTAGATTTGGGGTTAGGCTTTTGAGGTTATGTTCAAAAAGACCTTTTTATTTTCAATTACTGTAATCAAAATTAAAAATCTATCTTCTGACTACGAAGGGATTTCTTTTCACCATCAATTTTCTTGGTTTTTAATCGTTTTTCTACAACAGCTTTTGGCGTTTTTGATGGAATTCGTTTCTTTTTTTCATGAAAAGCCTTTTCTAAAATCTTATAAAACTTCTTGATAGCCAACTCTTTATTCTGTAATTGACTACGTTTTTCTTGTGCAGTTATACTCAGAATGGTTTCCTGAACCAACGTGCTTTGTAGTTTTTCAAGAAGTTTTGTTTTTTGTACATCAGTCAGTAGGGTAGAGGTTGCAATGTTGAATCTCAACTCTACTTTTGTTTCTACTTTATTTACATTCTGCCCACCAGGCCCTCCACTTCGGGAGGTCTGAAATTCAATTTCTGGCAGAAAATCTATGGTTTTTATGTCTATTTGCATTATTTTTACTTTTTTTTACCAATTATCGGTCACCACTAAGACCATAGAGTTTCATTAAGTGAATTTTAGCGAACTTAGTGGCGAATAAATCTTTCACCCCTGCACAACAGTTCCGAGCAAACTTGCAATTTTTTTAATGACCTCTTTCAATTGCATCATTTTTACCAAAATTTGGTCTTGTTCTTCGTAACTTTGGGCTTCTATAAGTTGGTTCGATAGCTTCTTCATGTCGGCTTCATAACGAGTCTTTTTTAGCCTTAGTACATTTGTATAAGCTAAATCGGCCAATTTATCAGTTTCCGACGGAATATAAATATCTTTTTTTACCCAATTTTCGCTTAATTGGTGCGGTGTTGAAAGCCAATTAATGACTTGTTGCTGAATTTCAACATCTTGATGGCTCGTAAAATGTGAAGTCTCTGGAACTTGATGTTTTTCATAAAAATCTCTGAAAACCATCAATATTTTTTGATACGTTGGCGTTTCAAAAACCATATCTCTGATTTCGTTGAAAACATAATCCGTCAGCGTAAAATCAATATTATCAACCACATTGCGGTCTAAAACGTGCGTGCCGTAGCAAACTAAAAGCCTAATACATTCTTCTTCTTGATACGAAATTGCCGAACGTTGAGTTTCAGTTCTTTCAGCAGGAATCGAAGGAGAAGTCTCTTGACGCTCAACCAAAATATCTAAATCACCAACTTGTTGAGGTTTTATTCGATTTTGGCGTTGACGGTCTTTTTCAGCATCATTTATTTTTTTGTACGAAATTTTATTTCCTTCTGTTATCAAAATCTGCTCTTCGATTCCCATCAAATTGGCAACTTCTTGATAAAAAACCGAGCGTTTGATAGAATCAGGAATCTTAGATATTGTCTCAACCAACTCTTTAATTACTTCGGCTCGCTTTATTGGGTCGTGACCAACATCTTTGAGAGAAATTTCTGTTTTGAAACGAATAAAATCCTTCTGAGTTTGCTGTACGTATTCTTTAAATGCTTGACTACCAACTTTCTGTATGAAACTATCGGGGTCATCGCCATCGGGAAAAACTACGGCTTTTACGTTTAGCCCTTCTTCCAAAATAATATCAATTCCACGCAAAGATGCTTTTATTCCTGCGGCATCGCCATCATACAGCACAGTAATATTATTCGTGAAACGTCTTATGAGTTGAATCTGCTCCTTGGTAAGGGAAGTTCCCGACGAAGCCACGACATTCTCTACGCCCGATTGGCTCAATGAAACCACATCGGTGTAGCCTTCTACCAAATAACAATTATCTTCTACCCGAATCGGATTTTTGGCTTGCTGAATACCATAAACAATATAACTTTTGTGGTAAACCGCCGTTTCGGGAGAGTTTAAATATTTGGGTGCATTCGGGTCTTTTTTCAGAATCCTCGCTCCAAAAGCAATTGGTTTTCCGCCTACATTATGAATTGGAAAGATTACTCTTCCTCTGAATCTATCAATCGGGTCTTTGCCTTCTTTTACAATCGAAAGTCCTGCCTTTTCGAGAATATCGACTGAAAAGCCGTTTTTTATGGCGTGTTTCGTGAACGCATCCCATCCATCGGGGCTATAACCTAACTCAAATCGCTGAATCGTGGTATGATTAAAGCCACGTTCTTTGAAATAACTCTGCCCGATACTTTGTCCTTCGGGGCTTTTCCAGAGTTGGTCTTGGTAATATTTATTGGCAAAATCGAGTACTATATAAAGACTTTCCTTTTCGTTTTGGGCTTGTTGTTCTTCGTTGGTAACTTCTTTTTCGGCTACTTCAATGCCATATTTTTTTGCTAAATGCTTGAGAGCTTCGGGGTAGCCGATTCCTTCAATATCCATTACAAATCGGACTGAGTCGCCTGCTTTGCCACAACCAAAACATTTATAAATACCTTTGGCTGGTGAAACGTAAAACGAAGGAGTTTTTTCGTTGTGAAAAGGGCAACAGGCTATCATGTTTGCTCCCCGTTTTTTGAGAGAAACGTATTCGCCAACGATTTCGGTTACGTCGGCGGCTTGTAAAATCTGTTGAACTGTTTCTTGACTTATCCTCATGTTGCAATTTACTCAGTACTTAATCAAAATGACACATTTTGTGCTACTTTTGTTCCCAAAAACAAAGTTACAGTGGAATTTTATACTTTTATTAATATAGGCGGAACAATTGCCTTTGCGGCATCGGGTGCTTTGGCTGGTATTAGAAAAAAACTCGATGTTTTTGGATTGGCCGTGATGGCTTTCGTGACATCGGTTGGGGGTGGCACAATCCGTGATATTTTGATTGGACATTTACCTGTAAAATGGATTCTTGACTCTTCAATTGTGTTGCTCATTGTGGGCGTAACGCTCACTACGGTTTTGTTTAAAAATCGTATAGAAAAATTGGATAAAACGCTTACTTTTTTCGATTCGCTCGGACTTGGCTTTTTTACGCTAAGAGGCATCCAAGAAGGCATTGCAGTTCAGTTGGATATTCCTTCTTGCTTGATTTTGGGTACGATTACGGCTTGTTTTGGTGGCGTAATTCGAGATATTTTATTGAACGAAATTCCTACCCTTTTCCGAAAAGAAATCTACGCTACTGCCTGTATTTTGGGTGGAATTGTCTTCTTTCTACTACAAAAATTGAATGTTTCTGCCCAAATA
Source organism: Emticicia sp. (assembly GCA_017495105.1). Taxonomy (GTDB): domain Bacteria; phylum Bacteroidota; class Bacteroidia; order Cytophagales; family Spirosomataceae; genus Emticicia. The sequence continues at coordinate 20,094 of JAFEIL010000183.1, forward strand.
ATTGAGATTATCACGATTCTAAGCATTTTTGGAATCAGAATTATTGCGGTAAAAATGAATATTTCACTACCGAAAGTTGATTAAAAAGGTATATTTTATCTGAGTACACAAATGATGGCTTATCAGAATATAGCTCCTTAGGTTTGTAGGCGGACGGCAGCGGGATGTTGTCTGCATTACATTTTACTACCTTTTGTTTCTGGTCGCTTCAAATTGGCCAAGTAGGCAAACGTAGCTATCCCTGTCACAAGCGTAATAGCCGAAAAACCTATATGCTGAAGTGATGGTCTTAGTACCCACATGGCACCGATAAATTGCACAATCAGAATAATATAGAGGAAAGTCGCAATGGCTTTGCGAGGTAATTTACTAATGACAAACGAGCCAAGTGGAGCAAAAAATGCCACGATTGGAATACACGCCAACCACATTTCAAATGCTTCTTGCTGAAAATCTCTGATTACGGCACCGTGAATAAAGAACCCAAGCAGGGTTTCGAGCGTCATAATGATTACCGATGAAGGCACCGCAACTTTTTCATTAATACGGTAATAAATCGTCATCAAACAGAAGGTAAAAATATTGATTCCTGTGCCGAAAATAGACGAAATCATGCCACCGATAAGTCCGAAAAATATTAATCTGACCATATCTGAACGCATGAAATTCTGAATTTTATCAAAAACTTCACGCTGAGGTTTGCTGTTTTCGTACCACAAAATTAATCCAAAACTCAGCCAAAGCGATACAAAAAACAGTTTCGCCAGTGGCGGAGAAATAAGCGGAACTATATAATAAGTACCAAAAACAAGTCCGAAAGCACCGCCAAATGTTACGTATTTGATGTAATCCCAATCAACTTTTATTTTTAGTCCTAAAATTAATAGTGAAGCCGAGGTCATGCCGATGCTTTGAATGGCAAAAGCGAAGTTGCGGGCAACCGAAGGTTCAATTTTGAGCAAAAGAGTAAAAACAGGATAAGCGATTGCGGCACTTCCTTCGGGGCTTGAACCTGCGATGAATGACCCAAAAATCATTGTCAGAATTGCCGCCCAATGTTTGGCAAAAATGTAGAAACTATCGGTCGAGGTAACATAAAATGCCCAACAACTCAGCACAATCGTAATGAAGCCGATGTATAAATAAGGGATTTTGTTTTTAGTAGTTTTCTCGACTGACATAGAAAAATGTGTTACTTTTGTATTGTTCACAAATTTAGGTGCAAATAATAACTTTCTAATGAAAAATATCGAGGAGATTTTGGAAAAGCTTTTGGCCGAGCAAGATTTTTTGAAGGAAATGCAAGGTCGAATAGTAGAGAATTATGATATTATGATTCAGAATCAGCAACAAAATGCTGACAACCATGAAGTTGTGATTCATAATCAAACAACGATTATTCGTAATCAGGAAATCATTGTCAATAATCAGATAAATATTGTTAGAAATCAGAAGCAGATTGTGCAAAACCAAGTACAACTCGATTCGATTTTACAAACGCAGAGTTACGTATTAAATTTGGTAAGGAGATTGGCAGGTGAAAACGAAACGCTGGAAGAAACTAATCAATTTATAGGAAATTTAGTTGAAATAAAACGAGAAAATCTCAAAACAAAGCCTTTTAATGACCCAAGTTCGCTCTGAAAACATGCAAGGTTTGATTTTTTAAATTTTACCCAAGTAGCTTCTCCTCCAAAAGTCTAACTTGAATCTGCAAAGATTTTATTTCCGAATCCTTACTTTCTACTATCTGTTTGACCAATTTTAGCTGAATTTGTAAGCCTTCTATTTGTTGGCTTAATAATTTATTATGAAATTCGAGTTGTCGTTTTTCATTACTAAAATCTTCGCTCGACTCTTTATTTAGCTTTGCTTTATCCTTTGAATGAAGAAGGTTATTGAGTTGTTGTTCAGTAAATTCCGCAAAGTCGGAATTTTGGAAGTCATCAATATTAATTCCGAAATAATCGCTAATCAAATCGCAGATATCCAGCGGAGGGAAGGTTTTCCCGATTTCGTAGTCGGAAATAGCACTTTTGCTTATTTTTAGGCTTTCGCCGAGCTTTTCTAAAGTTATTTTTTGTTGCTTTCGTAAAATTCTGAGATTCTTGCCAAATCTATTTTCCATTCTGTAAGGAATTGCTTCTTATATATTTCCGTAAATTTGGAATTATTTCGGATTGTGTATTACTTTGTCATAGCAATTTAAGAAATTTGGTAGATATTAAAAAATCAAATTTGTGAAAGTCGGCCAGCAAAAGCTGATAAAATTGTAATTTTTCAGACTTTTTCAATTTGTTTGCTGTTTATTTAGTGTTTAAATCAATATAGGCATCATACTTTCCTCCATGTGTTTTGCCACATCCACCACCGATATATAATTGTTTTGCATTTTCAATATTTTCTTCATTGACTGCCTTGCCATCAACTGTAAAAATAACTTTCCCACCTACTGGAACATCAACAGAAAAATGAATAGATACAAGGTCTGGCCTCATAACCGAAACTTGTTCATATTCTTTGCCTTCTAAGTCTTTTAAAACTATTCTTTGTACTCGTTTTTTAGGAGATTCTAACTGTTTTTTTACATTTTCGATGGCTATTCGATGTTGTTTCTCATTTTCTAATAATAACTCTTTGTTTTTGGTAGTATTCAAAATAATAACACCATCTTCGGCACGTAAGCCGTATTTCTCAATTGCACGTTGACTTCCCTTTGAATATATTTCGGAACCTCTTGTGTTACTTGGGTTTATCCGATATAAAATACTTGAAGGATATTCTTCACCATTAATAAAAACTAAAGGATTTTTTCCAAGTTTATTGGCTTCTAAAATTGTGCGGAGGGTATCTTGGCTTTTTATGGGTCTTGTATCTGGAAAAGGAATCTTGATAGTTTTAGATAATACTCTATTATCATTACTTGCAAAAAAACTGGGCAATTTTGCAGATAAGTTTATATTTATTAATGGAATATTATCTAATTTGGTTAAATATGGATATAGTACAGGCCCCATTACTGTTGAATAAACATGAAAAGAAGGTCTTGTCCCTTTATATTTTTGGTCTAAATAGATTCCTTCTCCTTTTACAATAAAATCTCTTCCTTCAACCAATAATTGGTTTTTTACAATGACTTTGAAACTATCAATATTTCCTTTTTTAGTAGGCATTACGCTTAGATAATAAGTGAATTTTGTAGAATCAATTTGCTTACGAATGTCATTCACTAACACTTCCGTTATTTCATATTTATTTGACTTCTGGGTTAATGGACATTTATGGTGCTAAAACCTTTGTAACGTGTTGATTATCATATC
>JAFEIL010000238.1 GCA_017495105.1 Emticicia sp.
GATATGAGCATATTTTGCAAAGTCATAATTTTAAGAGAGTACACCGTAGCTATTTAGTGAATATGGCACATGTAGTACTGACCGAAAGGAATAAATTAGTATTAACCGAAGGAATAGTAATACCGATGTCGAGAAGAAAAAGGATTCCAAAAAAAAATAACCAAGTTTTTCGCGAAAAACAACTTTTGCCTTAAACTTTAAATATATATTAAATATTGTTACCACACAGGTTGATTTTTGATGATTAGATTTAGGTATAGAAGTACCTCAAAGTGCCTGTTGAGCAAACAATTACAGAACGAATGATACAAAAGGCATATTCTTCAAAAATGGTTGGATAGATGGAAACTCAATAACTTGACGTTTGGCTTTTAAAATAAAGGTATCTTGACTCAATGATTGACCATATTTATTGCAAAAGTCGCTCTTTAAGTTAATGATTTTGTTTGGTGTAGCAGTCATTTCTAAGGTTGTTCCTTTATGTCCTAACTGCACCCCCATTTGGTTTTGTACTTACTATGCGAAGGTTCTTTTTTGTGGAAAATAAATCACTCAAAGGAGCTATTGATGAATTGTGAGAGTCTTTTCTGACATCCTTTTTTTGCGGTTATTCAATTAAAAGCGTAACTTTTTCCTCCAGCAATTTAATTTATTGAGTTTGAGAAACTATTATAGCTTCAAATTTCGATATGTTTTCTATAACTATCACGTTGAGGCAAGATTAATACTTTTTATTAAATTTAAGTAATTCAGGGTAGAACCTGAGTCGTAGCAAAATTTCATACTATGAGAATTGGTAAAATAAATCTTGATTGTTACTATTTAAAAATAACATATTTTTTATTCTGCTCCCTTTTGAGTGTAAATAATTCCGTTGGTCAAATTCAAGGCTCAAAACCGTATATTGATTCAACTCAATTCCAAATTAGTTGTGAGGGAACACAAATTGAATTAAGTTTAAAAAATATACCTTCCTCTGGCTCCTTTAAATGGAGAAAAAATGGACTTCTATTAGATTCATTGACTGAAACAATTAAAGTAAGTCAAACTGGTATCTATGATTCCTTTATAACTCTTCCTTCACCTTTAATTGACTTTGACATAATAAATCCGATAAACTTCCTAATTGGTGGTAAATTTTATTTTATCAATGAAAAAAAAGGGTTTCAGTATAATGGGGTGGATAGCTATTTTACACAAGATAGCTCCAGAACATACAGGAGATACTCCACTACAGATAAATGGTCTATTTCAGATATTCAATTTATAAACAATAATATAGGATTTAGAAGTGAGACAAATTACTATGCAGACCTTCAAAGCATAAAAGGCAGATTATATAGAACTATTGATGGTGGAATTTCATGGAATTTAGTTTATTCGCAAATAGATTATATAGATTTTGTATATTTTATTAATTCACAAATTGGATTTATTGGCAATGGGATACGGCTTTATAAAACAATTAATGGAGGACAAAATTGGGTTTTAGTCCGTTCTGGCTCAAACAACAATAGTGTTAGAGAATTATACGTAGTAAATCAAAAAATAATTATGCCATTAGTCGGAAATAATTATGCCCTTTCAACCAATTTAGGAGACACTTTTCAAAATATAACTCTACCAAATAATGAATTTGTATTTGACATAAATTTTACAAATGATAACGTTGGTTTTTTTATTACTAAATCTAATAAAGTTTATAAAACCATTGATGGTGGTTCTACATGGAATTTGGTGTTTTCAAATTTAGATGATAACAATGATTTTGTTAGTATATATTTCTTAAATGAGCAAATAATCTATTTAAAAACAAGTTATGGACAACTATACAAATCAGTAGATAGTGGAGTAAATTGGGTTCAAGATAATACTTTCTATCAATTAGGTATAATGCAAAAAATGCCTACTGGTAACCTATTAGTTCGTATACGAAAAAACGTAGGAGATAATATGCAATTTGCCACGCTATACGAAAATTCTTACAGATTATGGGAGACTCAACAACCTTTATTTTTGGAGAATCAACTTGAAGGGGTTTGCAAAATATCATCAAACAAAATTATAGGTGTTGGTAAGGCCGGATTAATAATTCTTTCAAATGATAATGGACTTACATGGCAAAAAATCAATTCAAACACCATTACTAATTTGTTCACAGTAAAATTTGCTAATGAGACTGTTGGCTGGATTATAGGAGAGTCAGGTAAAATAATGAAAACAATTGATGGTGGATTAAGTTGGAGTTCACAGGTTGCTGCAACAGGTGGTGGGCTGTATGATTTATATATTAAGAATATTAATGAAGTCTTTATAGTAGGTAATAATAGCAGATTACAAAAAACAACTAATGGAGGAAGTACATGGACTGCCATAAATCTTGGATTTAATAAAAGCGATAAAATATATTTTACAAGTACATTAACAGGATTTATTGGAAGTTATGATTCAAAAATTTTAAGAACTAATGATGGGGGAAGTACATGGACTACTAATGTGATTGCACCAACAGGCTACAAAATTGTTGATATTTTTTTTCTCAATAATAATATTGGATGGGTCATTGCTAGATATAATGGTGCATATAGTAGTCTAATATTTTATAAAACATTGGATGGTGGTATGACATGGACTTCTTCAACATCAAATTATGGTATAAATACGGATGTTCGTTTATTTATGTTTGATGAAAGTCATGGAATATTAAGCAATTCGACCAACTATGTTTTAGAAACAACAGATGGAGGAAGAAATTGGACTTTTTTGCACGATTTATCTTGGGGTGTTGATTTTATGCAATACCAAGGTGAATTGTATTGTTATGGTTTAAATTATATTCTCAAATATAATTTTTTTAACAGCTTGACTTATGTTACAAACAAGAAGTATATTTATCCTAATCTTTTAAATATTAACTCAACCAATATAACTCAACAAAATATAGGTAGAAATATTATTGCACAAGATGCTGTAATACTACCAAAACAAAATATAGAGTTCCTTGGACAAAAATCACTAATCCTTTCTCCTCCATTTGAGGTAAATAAGGAAGGCATATTTAAGGCATTTATCGGGGGATGTCAAAATTAATGAGAAAAGTAGAGCAAATTGAGCCATAGTCGGCTTTTGTTACTTGTTCTTCGTCAATTTTTGGAGAAAGTGTGGTTTTAAGGCCAACTTTGATAATGAAATAATTACTTTTTATACCGTCTGAACTCTACTTCACACTGTTCAATTTTCACAATACTGCCACTACGAACACACAGTTAAAATAAAATATTCTTCTTCACAATAACTTAGTATTTAATTAGGCACTTTTCGTAAAGATTGGTCAGAAGCTTTCCAAAGGCATATTTGGAGAAATTAATTGAAAGCAACCCAATCATAAATAATGTTAAAAATGTTGTTCTGGATTTTAAAAGATTGATGAAAGAGAAAGAAGGAGATAAACTTGCTGTTTGGTGTGAAAGTATCAATGATAAAAAAGAAAATATCAAGGGATTTATTTCAAATTGGAGTAACTAACCAGTAGAAGCGGCCGCCGCTGAGGGGCAAGTTAATAGGCTTAAAAATATCTAGCGACAAATGTATGGTCGTACTGGTTTTGAGCTTCTGAGAAGAAGGGTAGTAATTACGAGTCAAAGTTAGGCTTTGACCAAAATTGACGAAGAACCAGTTTCGCAGGAGTATACATAAT
>JAFEIL010000473.1 GCA_017495105.1 Emticicia sp.
ATAAGCCATTTATGCGATTTTGAATATTGTTAAAATAAATGTTCTTCATACTTATCATCAATTAAGTCATCTAATGATTTAGATTCAGATTGAAGACTGTAAACAATTGTTTTCGTCTCACTAACTACTGGTTTACTCTCAGCAGCAAAGGAAGCTGTGATTGAAATAGATAGCACGAATGCTAAGGTTAAAAAAGTTTTTTTCATAACTTTACACTGTTTTATGATTAAAAATGAAACATATAAGCCCTCACGATTCCGCCAAGTTTCATCGGGGGCTTACTTATTGCAAAGTAGAGCAATGTTTTTGAGATAAAAAAGTAGTTTAAACTACAAAAAAATGTAGCCCAAACTACACTTCAAATCTTTATCTTTTACTTAATTTTGAGCGAACTTTACTCAGCGTAACTCGGTGCATTTGCAGAAAAGTGGCAATATGTCTAACTGATACTCGGTTAGCAAAGCCAACGTAGTTATCATTGAACCATTTCCAGCGGCTTTCGGGGTTTTGACGAATCATGGCGTTGTATCGCTCATATTTTTTGAGGTTTTCTTCGAGCAATATCCTCCCAATCAGATTTATTTGCGGAAATTCTACGTACAATTTATCAATATCAGTCTTCGTAATGTACCAAAGTTTGTCATCTTCAATTACCTCTAAGGCAATATCTGATGGTTTTTGGCCCAAAAAACTATCGACTAAGTATTCAAAATTATTTTCAGACATTAACCAATGCGTAATAGTTTGGTCTTCGTTTTCGTCTAGGTTTTGTTCCTGTTCTTGGTAAGAAAATTCTCTAAGCACGCCGTTTTCGACAAAATACATTTTATCGTTTACTTGCCCAATATCTACAATAATAGTTCCGTTGGTATAACTTTTATACTCAAAATATTTCAATATTTGCTTAATTTCGGCCGAAGTAAACACGCCAAAAGACTCAAATAGTTGGAAGAGGGTGGTGGTTGTGTGTTTCATTTTTATACAAAAGTTAAATTTGCATAAATATAAATTATATTTTTGTAATCATTAATTATGCACACATCAAAAAGTGATAATAAGTTGATAGGTAGCAAGTTTGTGGTGTTAAAATGGAAATACAGAAAAAATAGAACCTTATCCTAGACTCGTTTAAGTATTTTTTCTGCTAATTTTATCGAAAAATTGCCATCTTTGCCAATAACCAAATTGTTTTTTCCTTGAAACGTATCATTAAATTTCTTAAAAGCATTTATCTCTGGGATACAACTGTGTCGCTGTATCATGTGCTGAAAATCCTTTGGCAAAAAGTCATTGTATTTGATATTGACCAACGAGCGGCAGCAGTTTCATATAGTTTTTTATTAGCTGTTTTTCCTGGGGTTATCTTTTTATTTACGCTCATTCCCTACATTCCAATACAACATCTCGACCAGCTTATTATGGAGTTTTTGGGTAATGTTCTGCCCAAAGGAATTTACGAAAATACGTCTAACACGATTCAAGATATAGTAAGTCGTAAGAGAAGCGACATACTTTCTTTTGGTTTTTTCTTTACAGTATTTGCGGCAACTAACGGTATGATGTCGCTGATGGGAGCTTTTAATATGGCTTTGCAAGTACGTGAAAAACGAACTTATTTCAGAGCACGAATGATTGCCTTGTTTCTGACAGTTCTATTAATTGCGGTCTTGATTTGTGCCATTTTGATTTTGGTTGTTGGTACATTTTTGATTGATTTTTTGTTCGACAAAGGGCTTCTTGATGAAAATTTTAACTTCTATTTGCTCCATATTGTGCGTTATGGCGGTATTTTCCTTATTTTCTATATAGGTATTTGTGCCATTTATTACTTTGCCCCTGCCGTTCATAAACGCCTTCGATTCTTTAATTTTGGGGCGTTGATTGCATCTGTACTTGGTATTTTAGCTACCAACCTTTTTTCTTTTTATTTGGCCAATTTCAACTCTTACAATAAACTATACGGTTCAATCGGAACACTTATCGCACTTATGGTTTGGATTTATTTAGTAGCCTTGATTCTAATTTTGGGTTTTGAAATAAACATTTCAGTGCGTGATGCTTTGCTTGTGCATAGTGAAAAAGAGAGCAAGAAGTAATCAAACGCTCAATTCGAGTTTTCATCATTTTTAGTTTTTTGGTATGAAGAGGCTCAAACATATTTTAGAAGAACGAAAAAATAATTAGCCCCAAATTTAGATATATTAATACTATTTCACTCAACAAACCGGTGTTTTGCTTCTTTCTTTGCATTGTTTTTGTTAGAAGAAATATAACAATGTTAAGTTGAATGGTCATCAATAATTGCTGGATGTATCTGAAAAAAGCAAAAATGCTAAAAAATTAAAGCTCAATAATCTAATTGGGAAAAGGCAGCTTATTAAGTGCAGCAAGCTAGTGAGGATAGTCTGACCGAGTGTTTTCGTTTTCAACGATTAATGTTGCAAAAGGATAAACACATTTTTGTATTTGTAATAATGTTGCATTTATTGATATTTTAGAATAATTTCAAAAATATTTTTCGTGAGTATTTTCGAAGTGATGATGGCCTGTTCGGGAAATTCAGAACTAAGTGAGTTATTGATAATAGCAAATGAGGTTCATTTAGCGTGAGTAAAATTGCAAGAAGAGTTTGCGAAATGCTCGCCAAATTATATTGTAGCAATACATAGCTTTTTTCTCAAAACTTGTTATTACTTTGACAATATCGAATGTAAAAACTTTTTTTGAATAGCTTGAAAAAGAAAAAACAAAAATAGCTGAAGGGTTTGTTTCATAAGTTTTAAATTTTTGGAAACTTAATTTAACAAAATATTAATCTTTCTTTAGGCTTGATATAATGTAATTTTTTAAGATTATATTTATGTTTTGTTTGTAGAATTCATTTCTTTTTTATTTGTTATGATAAAAAATATCTACTTTTTAATAATTCCTATCATTTTAGGATTAGTTTCATGTAAAAAAGCCCAAAAAACACCCGAAGGCTTTGAGATTCAAGACGGCTTCAAGTTAGAATTAGTCGCTTCCGAACCACTTATAAAAGACCCAGTTGATTTAGAATTTAACGAAAAAGGAGATGCTTTGGTACTTGAAATGCCAGGCTATCCGTTAGAAGATAAAATGAGTAGGCTTTTGGTTTTGAAAGATAAAAATAAGGATGGTATTTATGATAGTACAATCGTTTTTGCCGAAAATTTGGGTTTGGCAGATTCCTTTATGCCGTACAAGAAAGGGGTTTTGGTAGCAGCACCACCTTATTTATTGCAATTGCACGATGCCAATCAAGACTATCATGTTGATAAGATTGATACCCTAATGGGTGGATTTACAAAAGAAAATTTACAGCATAATTATAATGGTCTGACTTACGGAATTGATAATTGGATATACGCAGCCAATGGCGGAAACGATGGGAAACCATATTGGTGGGGCGATACGACTACTGCCTTAGATTTACGTGGACAAGATTTAAGATTCAATCTCGAAACCCGACAAATGGAACGTCTTGGCGTATCTTCAGGTGGCTTTGGTTTAGCAATGGACGAATATGGCCGCTTTTATGAAACGCATAATTTGACTCATATTTCACACTTGGTTTTTCCTGACCGATATTTGAAAGGAAGGCAAATATTGCCCGAAAATACCTTACAAAACGCATCAAACCATGAAGAAAATGGTTTGGCTCGTATTTTCCCGATTGGTGAGCAAGAAGATAGGGTAAATCATCCTGAGCAGTCGGGTTATTTTTCTGGTTCGTGTGGAATTACGTATTACGGTGGTGGTGCTTTTGGCGAAAAATATAAAAATACGGTTTGGGTGGCAGATGTAGTGCTGAACTTGATTCATGTTGATAAGATAAATCCAAATGGAGCATCGTTTTCGGCCGCGAGGGTATTTGAAAACATGGACCTTTTGGCGAGTTCTGACCGTGCATTTCGACCTGTAAATATGAGTGTCGGGCCCGACGGCTCCATGTATGTCATTGATATTCACCGTAAAGTGATTGAGCATCCCGAATGGATTCCTGATGAAATCGAAAAAACTTTAGACCTCAATGCAGGCAAAACTCAAGGAAGAATCTATAAGATTTCATTAAAAAATTCAAGCGAAAACTTTGATTTCAACCAGTTTAGCTCAAATGAAGGCTTATTAAAATCGCTTGGAAATCCGAATCAGTGGGTGCGAAATACCGCTCACCGACTCATGATGCAAAACGATTTGAGCAATGAAACCTTTTTGGGTTTGAAGAAAAATCTTGAATCTGATAATGAATTGGCTCGCCTTCATGCCATTTGGATTTTGAGAGATTCAGATAAACTTACACCAAACGAAGTAGCCTTGGCCTTGCAAGATGAAAATGCTGCTTTTAGGGAGAGTGTTCTGAAGATTTCAGAAAGTTATTTGACAAAAAGTGAAATAATTTTGAATAAAGTTATTAGCCTGCTCAATGACGCTGATGCTCGTGTACGAATGCAGGCGGCACTAAGCTTGAGCATCTTGCCTGAGAATCATCCGTTTTACAAAAAGAATCAGGATTTGATTCTGCAATCATTGGCAAATACCGCAAAATTGCCCAATGATGAATGGAATGTGGCGGCCATTACCTTAGCGGCACAGGGTAAAACAAAAGAACTTTTTGCCCTCATTTCTCCAAGAAATTTAGTTAATTCTTCACTTCTGGCTTCATTAGCCTTGAATATTTCTGGCGAAACAGAAAATATTCTTTCCATTTTACAAAATCTTTCAACAAGCCCAATTTCAGATAGAGAAAAAGCTTTTGTTATAACTCAATTGGCAAAGCAAACCGAAAAGGCAAATGGAAAAAGCATCGAAAACCAAATAAGTTTGCTCGAATATAAGGCACAATTGGATTTTCTGACTTCTTTGGCAGCTTTCAGACAAAAACTTAATTTACAACCTTCTGCACGGTTTTTGAAATATAGCAATGAGGCTTCTGCAAAGGTTTTAGATGCTTCGCTTCCCGATTCTGTACGATTACAATACTTTTCTCTGCTTGATTTTGTGCCTTATGCTCAAAAATCAAGCGTTTTGTTTGAATGTCTTCAAAACAATCAACCGCTGAAACTTCAGGAAAATTCTTTGAGGCAACTTTCAAATTATAGGGAAAAAGAAATTGGAGGCAAGGTGGTGGCGATGTGGAAAGACCTAAGCCCACAAACCCGCCGTTATGCCAGTGATTTGTTGCTCTACATCGAATCTAATCATGATGCCTTGCTCACTGGCCTCGAAAAAGGCATTATAAATATCGGAGAAATGAATTTTGATCTCGAAAGAAGGCGAACCTTACTTTGGTGGACTGATAATGAAAATACAAAAAGTAGGGCTAAAAAGCTTTTTAGCGACTCGGGTGTGAGTAATCGGCAAGTGGCAATGGACAAAATGAAACCTGCTTTAAATTTAAACGGAAATAACCTAAACGGTGAGAAGATTTTTAGCAATACCTGTGCATCTTGTCATAAATACCGAAGTATTGGCAATGAAGTTGGGCCTGTTTTGACAGAAATCAGCAGAAAAAGTAAAGCTACCATACTACATGATATTCTTGATCCCAACGCAGCCGTTGACCCTAAATATGTGAATCATAGTCTCGAAACCAAAAGCGGAGCTATACACATGGGAATCGTAGCCAACGAAACCGATAAGTCAGTAACAATTCATAAAATTGGTGGTGAGAAGGTAATAGTTAATAAAAGTGAAATCAAGTCGTTCCGCTCTTTGGGGACTTCTTTGATGATGGAGGGCTTTGAAAATGCCCTTTCGACTCAGGAAATGGCCGATTTATTAGAGTTTTTACAAAAAGGAATCAAGAAATAATAAGAAAATTTGACCATTATTATAATCATTCAAGTATTATTTCTGACTCCATTTTAGGGTAGGTACTTTTTTGCTTACATAACAGGCGACAAGCAGAATCGCAAGGTCATGGGTAATAATGATACCTCATTTCAGCAAAGCGTAATAAAGTCTCAATTAATATTTTTACTGATAAAAATAAAGAACTATTTAATTGATAATATTTTACCATGGAGAAGTACAACATGGAGTTACACAAAGAAAAACTCCGTGAAATTCTGTATTTTTTAACTCTGGACAACTCCGTGGTGACCGTTGCAACGGTAAAAGAATCCTATCAATTTAATTACTACTATTACTTATTTTCTCATCATTATCCCAATTCCCGAAACCACAATCACGCTTACGAGCAGTAATAAAATACCATTATTGGCTTCGTTATTGATAGCTTTTTTCTTGAATTCATATTTCGGAATTTGCTCAAAATCAGCCAGTTTGAAGGTTTTGTTTTGGAATATTTTGGTATAAAAAAACACTTTCACTTCAGCATGAAAACGACCCACTTCATCCAAAAAACGATAATGATTTTGGGTGTCGGTTTGGGCTAAAGCATTGAATATCTGCTGTGTAAGTGCCGCTGCCGACAGTACGCTCAATTTCTGTCCTACCGATTCTTTTTGCAGGTTGAGATTTTGGTATTTGGCAAATAAGGGTGCTAAACGTTCATCATAGAAATCATATTCGGCGAGCATGTATTTGTCTTCCCAGTTGTAGCTCGTGTCCGACTTGTAAGCAGGATACTTAGCCGCCAGTTTTTGAGCTGTTTGATAGCGGTGGTCTTTGTCATCATATTTAGCCCAAATTTTTTCAAATTCGTGTCTGATAGCTTGGGTGAGGTCGTTTCTGGGAGGTGCAGCGTAGGCACTCGCCAAATAGAGATTGATAAGGGTAGGCACTACGATTACTATCACTATCCATGCACCCAATAAACTAAAGGCATTGAAAGAGGAATTTCTTTTTAAATTACTGATTATCAACACTACGCCCATCCAAAAAGCGAAATACAAAGCCGTAGCTAACAACCACCACAATAAGGTGCTATCTATTTTGATACCGCAAATAATCACTGCCAAAACAATTAAAAACGAAGCGATACCAAAACTTAGTAACCATCTAAATGCTATTTTGATGTAAGTAATCTGACTTTCTGAAATGGGATTTGATAGAAGCAAAGAAAGCGTGCCGCCTTCTCGTTCGCCCGAAATAAGATTATAGCTAAGAGCGATAATGAACAAGGGAAAAATGTAAATCAGCACAAAAGCCAAATCGAAATTACCCGTGAGGAGCTTTTCGGGATTGGCGATTTCGGCAGTCATAATCTGACGGCTGAGGGTATAGTATCGCACATACAGTTGGTAAGGAAATATATCTCGCTGACCAATAGAGAGACTCGCCCAGTCGGAAGGAGGATTTTCAACCAAGCGAAATGTACGGTTTCCAATCACATTGGGTAGGGTATCGGTAGTAATTTTGTTTCTGAGCGATTCCATTTTTTTTGCTTCATCGGCTCTAATCTCTTTCAAAACCGCCCTCTGTTGGTTCATTTCTGATTTTCCGTAATAAATGGCATAAAGCCCAACCAACATCAACAAACCCACTGCCACCTTAAACAAGCGACTGCGAACCAAACCAATAGCTTCGTATTTGAACAATAAAAGTATGTTTTTCATATTAGTTAAGGCTTAGGTTTTTTAGGTTTGAAACCATTCTTACGCACAAGAAAATCCAAAGCAAAAGTGCCAAAAGAGCCACCGAATTTTGACTTAAAACTGTGGAAATAGAGGGGTTTTTGAAATCAAAATCAGGAATTTTGGCATAAATATTGGCATCGGCTTTTTTCTCCCAATCGCCTGTTTTTGAGAAATCTCGCATGTGCGTATTGAGCATTTCAACCATTTCGTAACGGTACTTTTCTGCATATTTCTGAAAAGCCAAAGCCGTTTTATAATCGCTACCCGCCATGCCCATCGAAAGGTTTCTGACAGCCATAAAAGGATTGAAAATTGCCGAATATGCCGCCACAGAGTTTTGATTTTGATAGATATTTTCCATCTTGTCAAAATGCTTATTATACACCATTGTTGAGTATTTTTCGCCTTCTTGCATGGCTATGGCATCAAAATTAACGGGCAATAGCTCCACCGAATCGACCTTGTATTGTGTCAAAACTTGTTTTTTTAGTGCCTCAAATCGTTTATCCGAAGGATTATGGCCGTCTATGCCGTTTTCTTCGTCTTTGTGAATGGCCTCTCTGAACTCAAAATTTGATGGAGCTTTGAAAATACTCGCACCGATGTTGGTCGTTGCTTTGGGTAAAATCACACAGGCCAACACCCAAATGCCCAGCAACGAAAGAAGTGCATTGCGAGAAGACCCAGCCCGAGCCGAAATAACCACCGAAAGACTAATGAAAACAAAGAAATAGACTGCATAAGCCAGTAGGGTTAAGGCAAAACGAAGGACTAAATCGGCTGAAAGCGAGCCTTCTGTACCGATTAAAATCAACACAAATGTGAGTAATAAAGCAGGTACAATAATCCAAGCCAATACTTTTGAAAATCCTTGAATCTTGCCCCAGGCAATCTGGCTCATACTTACACCCTGACTGAGCATAAGTTTGAGGGTATTGTCTTCTTTTTCTTGCGAAATGCTATTGAAACACAAGAAAATAATGAGCAAAGGCACCAAAAGTTGCAGAACAAAGGCAACGGTCATTTCTCCAAAACGAATCAATGATGAGCTATCTTGAGCCGCCGAAAACTTGGGGTCGTTTTGTCGGTGAGCTTCCAAATACACGTTCGTACCCGTGAATGAATCCACTCCAAAATCAAAAAAACTCAATTCGGATTTAGGTCTGAACGCAAACGAACCATAGTGGGCAGCCGAATGCGGATTTTTTTCGCCTTGATTGAGCCAAGTTTCACGGGCTTCTTTTTGAGCCAAATCACGCTCTTTTTTGAGAGAACGATACGACGCAAAGCCGCCCAAAAGAGCAATTAACAGCAAAAATGCTATCAAACTACCCATTATTTTGAAGCGTTTATCCCGCAGCAGGGCAGTATATTCTTTGTTTGCGATAATGTTTTTCATGATTTCATACCGTTTGTAAGTACAATTTTTCCAATTCGTTGGCCGAAATATCTTTGGCGTCAATGACCGAAACCAGATTGCCTTCTTTCATAATGCCGATGCGATTGGCCACTTCTTTGGCTCTGAAAATATCGTGGGTAGCCATCAAAACAGCCGTGCCATTTTTAGATAATTCTCGCAAAATATCTGAGAACTCATTGCTGGCTTTGGGGTCAAGGCCACTCGTTGGTTCATCGAGCAAAAGAGCTTTGGCTTTTTTGCCGATGGCGATGGCAATGCCCACTTTTTGTCGCATACCTTTTGAGTAGCCACCCACACGCTGGTTATGGGCTGAGTTTTGCAAACCTGCTTTACTTAGAAATGAGCTAAGTTCTTCTTTTCCGTAAGAAAACCCTGCCAATGAAGAGAAAAACTCTAAGTTTTCTATCCCTGTAAGGTTGGGGTAAAGCATCACAGTTTCAGGAATATAGGCCAAGTGTTTTTTGGTTTCGAGGGCATTTTCAGCCACCGAAATGCCGTTGATACTTGCCTCTCCGCTACTGGGCTGTATAAATCCCAAAAAGCAGTTGATTGTGGTGGTTTTTCCAGCACCATTTTGACCTAACAAAGCAAATATTTCGCCTTCGTTGATGGTCAAATTTAGACTTTTAAGAGCGGTTTGCTCTCCGTAGGTTTTGGTAAGATTTTTAGCTTGTAACATATCTTTATATTTACGATTAATTAGATTTTCGATTGACGATTGTTTTTTGTTTTTTATCTGCGAAAATCAGCGTTTCGCAGAATCCGTTTCATCAGCGTGCCATTATGTCTTTACTAAATTTCGCTCTCGCCCAAAATACACACAAAGTGCTGATTATCAGCAATGGTAAAAGTATTTTCAACCAATTAATACGCTGCTTTTCCTGATAAAACTCTAAGTCAAATTTCTTCCAGTTTTCATCTGAAACGGCTGCTTCTGTAAATATTTTCGGATAGAAATAGAGTCGTTTTTGTTCATGAAAATCTTCCAACTTTGCTGTGAATTTTAAGTAATTGTCCATATCCGAAAGGCTCAGAGCATTGAGGCTTAACTGTGCATGAATACTCGGAAAAAACATTCCCGCCGTGCTGCTGAAGGCATTGCGTTTTTTTAGTTTTTCTTTGAAATTTAAAGACTCCATAACCGCTTCATCGTCGCCCATTTGTTGCATGGCGTAGTACCAAAGCCAGCTATAATCTTTGCCTTCGGGGTGTTTAAATTGGCTAAACTGTGGGTAATGCTTGTGAAACTTCGCCACGGTGGGTTCTTTGGGTTCGTCCCATTTGTTGTGGTAGCCATCTCGACTTTCCAACACGGTGCTAAATGCCTCGGGAACTGGATACAAATTGACCGTAATTGCATTGATTCCAGCAGGAACAACGATGGTGAGTGTTACCCAAGAAAGCAATAAAATCAAGGCATTTTGGCTCGAATTTTTATGAAAACTGGCTACCAACCACGCCAATGCAAACCAAAAACTAACATAAAGAATGGCAGTAAGAATAAATGCCAGAAATGCGGCATCAAACGGAATAGCTAAATAAAATTTGGCAATGATAAGTAGCAAAACTAAAACCAAAAGCACACTCACAAACCGAATCAAAATCTTAGTTCTAAGCATTTTTATCGGATTCTCCGACTGACTCAATACCAAACTCCAAGTACCTTCTTCTTTTTCTTCCGAAATCAGATTGAAACAAAATGCGATGATGATGAGCGGAAAAAAGTAAATCAATACGAAACTAAAATCCATGTTTCCGAGCATCTGATACATGGGATTCATCAAATCGGTGGCGTATTTTTGTTCTTCTAAATTACGAATCGTGACGCTTTGCAACGATGGATTAATATCTCGCTGACCAATAGCCAAACCTGCCAAATTGGGCATTTCGTTTACCAATCCAAAACGCACATAATAAAGCAATAAACCAATTTCTTTGGGGTGAAATTCTACATTTCGGGCGATGCTTTCTTGCTGATAATGAGCAGTTTTTTCAATGATTTCCTTGTTTTTATCTAAAAAATGTTTGCCAATATGAAGGCTAATCAAGCCCGCTACAAACAATATCAAAAGACCCGACATCAAGCCTTTTGAACGAAGAAAGTTTTTTAATAATAGTGCTTCCATGTCAAAATGCTTTAAGGTTTTTAATCGAATAATTCACCAAGAAAAATATACCTAATACCCACAAAATCAATGAGATAATAGAAACGATTTCGTTTTTCAAAACCATCCCCAGATTCAAAAATTGATGATGGAAATCGGGTAAGTCTTTCCAGTTTTTACTACTAATAATTGCCTTTTTATCAGCCGAAGATTTTACTTTATTTCCGATGTATTTTATCTGCAATTCGTTCATGGTTTGAGCCAGTTTGTATCTGAAATCTTCGGCTTGATTCTGAAAATCGTTGTATGCCGAATAGTCAGTTCCCGAAAGTGCCATTGAAAGGTTTTTGATGGCCATGTATGGGTTTAAAAATGCCGTAAAACGCACCACATTTTGTTGTTTTTGGTAAGTTTCTACCAAAGTTGCTTGATGTTTTTTATAAGTTTCGGCACTCAGTTTTTCTCCTTCACGCATCACATAGCCGCTGTAATTGAAAGGTAGTTTATGCGTAGAATCTACCTTGTAAGCTGTTAATAATGAATCTTTTAGTGCCTTGAAATGCGGGTCGTTGGGGTTATGGCTATCGCCTTGTTTGATGAGTTCTTGTTCCACAGTAGTATCAAACTCAATTTTTGAAGGCGAAGGAAAAATATTTTGCCCAACCACCTGCGAAATTTTGGGCAACATCAAAGTAAAAAACAACCAAAATCCAATGAGCGTAGTCAAAGCCGACTTGGAAGATTTTGCTTTGGCAGAAACCAAAACGGCTATGGCAGAAAGGACAAAAAAGTACAATAGATAGCTGATAGTGACAAAGAAAAAACGCAGATAGCTTTGCGGATTTTCGGAGGTAAACTCATTGAAAATCAACAAAATAAGTCCAATAATTACCGAGAGAATGAAAATACTCAAAGCCAAAGCAAACAAACCCAGCGATTTGCCCAAAATGAGTTCTTGCCAACTTACACCTTGAGTGAGTAAAATCCGTAAAGTGCCGTGTTCTCTTTCACGAGCCACTAAATCAAAGCCCCAAAAGAAAATGAGTAGGGGCAGTAAAAGTTGCAGAATCATTCCTGCGGAAATTTCACCAAAACGCAGTAACCCGTTTGATAAACTGGCTTCTGAAAAATTGACGGTATTTTGTTTGTGGGCTTCCAAAAAAACGGCATTCCCGACGTAGCTATCCATGCCAAAATCGAAAAAACTAAGCGGAAAACGATTTCTGAATGCCACATAACCATAGTGTGCCATGCGGTGCGGGTGTTTGTCGGGACG
Source organism: Emticicia sp. (assembly GCA_017495105.1). GTDB lineage: Bacteria > Bacteroidota > Bacteroidia > Cytophagales > Spirosomataceae > Emticicia. Next base: position 12,364 of record JAFEIL010000473.1, read on the forward strand.
AGCCTCCCAACGCTCACGCACTTCGTGGCTATAATGTTCTACGGTTTCTTGCTGATTTACAAGGTTTTTATAGCCTGAAAACAAAGCAAAAAGCAATAAAACATTAAAAATTCCAATCAGCCAAAGCGTACTGGAATTCTTGATTTTACTGCTCCAAACTTGTTTTGAAATAAGTTTAAGTATGTTGATTCGCATTTTTTTTAATTTAAAAAGACTCTTCAATTAGTTCTCTATTGGCCATAACGCCTGCCAATGAGCCTTTGGCCACAGCGTTGGCAACTTGGCGAAGTGGCGAAGCATTATCGCCAGCGGCAAAAACACCTTTCACGTTGGTTTGCTGAAAATCATTGACTTTTATTAGGCCCATTTCGTCTATTTCACAGCCTAATTGAGCCGCAATCTCTGATTTTTGGGTAAACGAAGCCCGATGATAAATCACAGAAATAGGGAAATCTTCAGCATCTTTCAAGTCAATTGAAGTTACTTTTCCCGATTGATGATTGATTTTTGTTATTGGTTTTTCAATAATTTGGATGCCTTTCGATTTAATTTTATGCGTTTGTTCCTCGGTTAAATTTGAACTGCCATTGGTCAAAAGCGTGAGATTTTTTGTCCAATGATTTATCATTTTTATGTACTCAAAAGCCTCGTTTCCATTGGAAATGATTGCCGTTGGCTGATTTTTTACTTCATAGCCATGACAATACGGGCAATGAATGACCGAAACTCCCCAACATTTTTCCAATCCCTCAATTTTAGACGTATCATCTTTCAAGCCCCAAGCCAAAACCAGTTTTGGTGCGATTGCTTCACCATTTTTTTGGAGTTTGATTTCAAATAAATCCTCTGATTTACTGGCACTTATGGCAGTATCATTTATGAACTTCACGGTTGGGTAAGCTTCCAGTTGTTTGCGGGCTTCTGCCAAAATTTCAAGCGGAGGTTTTCCATCTTGGGTTAAAAAATTGTGTGAATGTGGTGTTTGTGCATTGCAAGGCTGCTGATTGTCAATGATTAAGACCTTTCTCAACGAACGCCCCAAACTCATGGCAGCCGATAGCCCAGCAAAACTTCCACCAATAATAATTGTCTCGAAGTGATTTTCTTTCATTTCTTTATTTGTTGAGAATACATCAAATGGATTAATAAAGCTTGCCAATGCTATACCTGATTTCTTTATAAAATCTCGCCTTTGATTTTCCATGTTTGTCTTTTAAACCTCATAGGTTTTCAAAACCTATGAGGTTTAATGAAAGAAATTTAAAACTTATAAGTAGCCGTTAGCATAAAGTTTCTTGGTGCTCCAGGAAACAAACGGGTATAGTTCTGAGCTCCAATCCAATATGTTTTATCGAAAATATTATTCATGTTCAGAGCCATTTGTACGTTGCTTTTGCTTGGTGTATAATAAATGGCCGCATCAAAAGTGGTAAATGCTGGTACTTCAAAAGCTCGGCTAAACCACGGAATTCGACTTCCTTGTGCATTCATTCCTGCTCCAATTCCCAAATCTTTTAGCTTAGAATTAGCACTGAAATTGTAGCGAGTCCAGATGTTTCCGCTGTGTTTGGCTACATTTTCTTTGCGTTGACCTACTAAAGTCTCGTTGGCATCGGCTATTATTTTGGCATCTATAAAGCTATATGAAGCATTGATTTGCCAATTAGGTAAGATATATCCTGCCAAATCGGTCTCGAAACCACGACTTCGGTCAGCTCCACGTTGTACCAATAAGTCAGGCTTGGTTGGGTCATTGGCACTCATCAAGATATTTTTTTGGTTGATTTCGTACAAAGCAGCATTTAAAGTAAATCGCTTTTCGAAAAGCTCAGTTTTTACTCCCAATTCTTTCAAATCGCTGATGAGTGGCTTGAAAGTTGCCGCCGAGGTCGGTGTCCAAAAATACGCCCCCGTGCTTGGCATGAGCGTTACGGTGTTTGATTGTGGCTGATAGCCTTCTAAATAAGTACCATAAACATTGATGTTTTTAGTTACTTCGTAAGTCAAACCGATACGTGGAATCAAAGCCGTGTTTTTGAATGAGGCTTCGGTTGGTGTTTTGTAAAAAGTTATATCTTCAAACCATTCGTTTCTTAAACTCAACAAAGCCGAGAATTTACCAATTTTAAGCTGCTCTTGGATATAGATTGCATCAGTAGTAGTCAAAGCCGATGGCACTGCTACACGGCTATTCATGGTGTAATCATTCAAATTTCTGACGGTATAAGTAGGATTATTGAGGTCAAAATAATTAACATTAGGTCTTGGCAATGTTTTACCTCCAATCGCAACAGTCTGATAATTAGCTGCGTTGGCCAAAACAAAACTTCCTGCCACCGAACCGTCTTTCAACAAAAATCCACGAGCAGCGTTTTGTCCGCCACCTTTGAGTTTGTTCCAGCTTTGTAAGTCATGACCTACCAACAATTTATGCGAAGTTTTGCCCGAATTAAAATTGAAATTAAAGTAAGCGTTCAGATTATCAGTATTCCACAATTGCTTGCGTTGTACCATTTGCATTCCTACCAAACTCGTCACTTCGGCACCTGTGATGTCTCTCGCAAAGGCGTTAGTGGTGCGGTGTTCCTGCAAATCTTCCGACCAAGTTTGTTTCATGTACGAGGCATTAAAACTGATTTTCTCGCTGAACTTATGCGAAAGATTTGCCGTAAGAATCAATTCTTTCGACTTGAAAAAATCGTTGGCCGCACCTAAATTCAAGCTGATAGGCGTACTATTCAAATTTGTTTTACCTGCCACTGCCCCAAAAATCGGCTGACCACGGTCGAGGTTGCCCACCATATTTGAGTAAATCAATTCTGTATTGATGGCAGTTTTATCGTTTGGCAGATAGGTGATAGATGGAGAAATCAAAACCGAATTATTTTTTACCAAATCACGGTAAGATTGTGCCTCTTGGTAAGCTCCGTTGATGCGATAAAGCAAGGTTTTTGATTCATTCAACGGGCCTGTAAAATCCAAAGCCCCACGAACTGTGCTGAAACTTCCTGCACTCAGACTCACTTCTCGACGAGTTTCGGCCAAAGGTTTTTTTGTTACCATATTGATACTTCCACCTGGGTCAACACTGCTAAAAGTAACCGAAGCTGGGCCTTTCAGCACCTCAACACGCTCCACATTGGTAGTAAGCGGTTGTAAAAAGTAAAATTGGCGGGTACGCATTCCATTGATAATTTGTCCTTCTTCATTTTGGCTTATTCCTCTGATATTGAATTGGTTATAAAAACTCGAAGGCGAAACCCCAGAAGCGATTTTTACAGCATCGGCCAATTGAAACGCCCCACGGTCGGCAATCAATTCTTTGGTAACGGTGCTGAGTGCCTGCGGCAATTCTTTGTTTTTGATGGCAATTTTGGTAGCCGAAAAACTATAATCAGAGTTATAATCTTTCTTGGCACGGCCAACTATTTCTACACTTTGAAGTTCGGTAGTATTAGATTGTAATTTGATAACCAAATTTTGTTTACTGTCGCTAACGACAATATTTTGTTCATACTTTTCGTAGCCCACTGAGCTTACTACGAGTCGATAGTTTTGGTTTGAAAGGTCTTTGAATTCAAAAACACCTTTTAAATCGGTAAGTGTACCTTTCATTTCGGATGCTGAAATGAGCTTTACACTGGCATTAACAACAGGTATTTTGCTTTCGTCGGTAATTGTACCGACGAAAGTATTTTGGGCATTTGCCACAAAAAACAGACTAAACAGGAGAATTGTACTAAGTGAATTTTTGAGAAGCATAAGACTAATAAATAAAAGTGGTTATTGTTTTAGAGTATTTTTTACTGATAATCAGTGGTTTACGGTAAGACTAAATCTATACATTGAAAAATCCACAGGCCATGAGCTTATGGATTTTTTATAAAAACATCTATACTTAAAACCTACCTTTTGCTTTAAGTGATACAATATTATTGCATTATTATTTCATTTGCAACTTAATTGCATTTATTTTTGCAACAAAGATGCAAAAATAAATAATTGATATGAAAAAATTACCCGTTACAGTATTATCTGGTTTTCTTGGGGCAGGAAAAACAACTTTACTCAACCATGTTTTACACAACAAAGAGGGTTTGAAAGTAGCCGTCATTGTGAATGATATGAGTGAGGTAAATATTGATGCCCAACTGGTGGCCAAAGAAAATACGCTTTCTCGCACCGAAGAAAAGCTCGTAGAGATGAGCAATGGCTGTATTTGTTGCACTTTGCGAGAAGATTTGATGATTGAAGTAGAAAAATTGGCCAAAGAAAAACGCTTCGATTATTTGTTGATTGAATCGACTGGGATTTCAGAACCCGTGCCTGTTGCTCAAACATTTAGTTTTGTTGATGAAGAAAATGGCATTGATTTATCGAAATGGTCGTACATTGATTCGATGGTTACGGTTGTAGATGCTTTTAATTTTGGAAAAGATTTTGGTTCGGCCGATACCGTGAAAAGTCGAAAAATGAACGAAGATGAGCAAGATTACCGCACAATCGTAAATTTATTGACCGACCAAGTTGAATTCGCCGATATTATTATTCTCAACAAAACCGATTTGATTACGCCTTTTCAATTGGGCGAATTGAAAGCGATTATTAAGTCTTTAAACCCTGTTGCCAAAATCATTGAATCGTCGTTTTCTAAGGTAAATCCTAACGAAATTATCAATACAGGTTTGTTTGATTATGAAAAAGCGGAGCAATCGGCGGGCTGGATTCAGGAATTGGCGAATCGTGAAAGTGGAATTGCTCATAATCCTGAAACGCTTGAATATGGCATTGGAAGTTTTGTTTTTCGTGATAAACGCCCATTTCACCCCGAACGCTTCTGGAATTATCTGACCGAAAATTGGCATGCTGGCATTATTCGTTCAAAAGGTTTGTTTTGGATAGCCTCTCGCCCCGACGAAGCTCTCAATTGGAGTCAGGCGGGTGGTTCGCTTCGGGCAGAAGGGGCAGGGGTTTGGTGGGCAAGTATGCCGTTCAACGAGCGAACTCGTTATGGTTCTTTCGTAGAAAATCAAAAAGAAATTGAAAGCAAATGGGATAAACGTTTCGGCGACCGACAAAATGAGTTGGTAATTATCGGGCAAGATTTGAACGAAGGTGTGATTAGGTTTGAACTGGAAGAATGTCTTTGTACTGAAGCCGAAATCTTGCAAATGGAGCAAAATGGAAAGTTCAAAGATTCATTTCCTGCAAGTATGTGATCAAAAAATCCGTAGGCATAGCTTACGGATTTTTTGATTGTACTAAGCTAAATACTTAATATTTTTTCGTTTTTAATCCAAAAGTGTAGTTAATAATTTGAACAGTTTTATATATATTTGATAAAAAATCGAATACTATGGTAGTTGCTAAAAGCCTTCAAGAAACCATCATTGAGCAATTAAAGACAAACGAACTGGTGTGTATTCCTGCTTCGGAAGAAGATTATTTATCAATTGCCTCTGCTCTGCCTTTTAAAGTTGAATACCACGCAAACGAAATTATAACTATGGGATTAGCTTCATATTTACATGAAAAACTGGTTATCACATTAGGTAGTGTTCTATATAACCTACTTTTTGAAAAAGATAATTTTGATATTTTAGGTAGTAATTCAGGTGTAAGTATTCCAAAATTTGAGGGAGGTTTTTACATGCCCGATGTGATGGTCGTAAAAGACGAACCTATTTTTAAAGAAAATTCTAAAGCAATTATTACCAATCCTTATATTATTGTTGAGGTACTTTCGCCTGCTACTTCTACGTTTGATGTAGAGTATAAACTCCCCGAATACAAACACTTGGAAAGCCTTCAACAAATCATTTATGTAAGTCCCAAAAAAGTATTTGTTTCAACTTACGTTCGCTCTGAAAACCCAAATATTTGGCTTAATCAAGATTTTCATAGTTTAGATGATACCATTGTGGTTGAAGGAGCAAGTGTTTCATTATTAGATATTTATAAGAAAATAAAATTTGAAAAGTGACTTTTAACACATAAAAAAAGCGTCCGTTAACATTTGTTGACGGACGCTTTTTTGCTAAATACAAAATACTACAAAGGATTCTGTACAATTGCTGGGTTCGACTGAATTTCTCTTAATGGAAGTAAGAACTCCCATTGTTTATCACCAGCAGGAACATCAAACAATACAGCGATTGATGCAATTTGGTTTGTTCCATTTCTGTTTAAAGGCTGATTTAATCTTTTCAAATCGGTAAATCTTACACCTTCTCCCCACATTTCTATTCTTCTATGAAACATAATTTCATCGGTTAGGGCTGCACCTGTGGCTGTCGAAAGTTTATAACCTGTATCACGTTTGCTTATCAAATCGAATAATACTTTTGCTGCCTCAGCACTATTTCCTAAACGTGCTTTTGCTTCGGCTTCTATCAAGTACATTTCAGCAACTCTCATGTATGGTACATCACCCATTGCTGAGGTTGAAGGAGTGCCTGGAAGTCTGAATTTTTGATTCAAATAGGGCACTCTAACACCACCCGTAGGAACAATTGAGTTAGCGGCTGTCGGTGCTTTTATCCACATTTTAGAACGAATATCAGTTGCAGGTATCTTGTCATAAAGTAAATTGTTGATTACTTTAGGGTAAGTTCTGATTACAGTAGAGTTATAATTACATGAAATATATGAATGATAACCGCCAAAAAACTCTGATTGGTCTTCAAGGTGGTCAAAACCCCACATCCATTCTGGATTTGTAATATCAGCAAATCCTTCTTGGTATTGAGCTGCTGACATGATACTTGAGCCTGTACTACGTGCCTCTGCTGCAAATTTTGCGGCATCTGCCCATCTTTGTTGCGTTAAAGCCACTCTTGCTAGGAAACCTTTCACAACTTCAAGGTTGATGTGAGATTTAAAGCTTCTTGGTGATTTCAATAAAGCGGCTGCATCTGAAAGATCTTTGTTGATTTGTGTATAAACTTCTTCAACCGTTGCTCTTGGAAGGCCTTCGGTTGTTGGAGCAAGTACCAACGGTACGCCTAATTGGGCATTTGGTTTTGCGGCAGCATCATAACGTTTACCATATAGCTGCACCAAATTAAAATACGCCCAAGCTCTCAAAGCTAATGCTTCTCCTTTTACTTGGTCTCTTTCGGCTTGTGTTCCAACTGCCTTATCGATATTAGCAATTCCAACATTGGCATTGCCAATAGCTCTGTAATACAATTGATAGGGGAAACGAGCCATTGTGCCAACATCTGCTCTGTGGCTTGTCCATCTTGTTTCGCCTACGTGCCAGCTTGCCGCTGTTGTACCCAAAATCATATCATCGCCCATGTGGTCGAGAATAATCATCATAGCTGGGTGTCCAGAGTGTCCTTGTGAATCAAGGTAACGGTATATTAGTGCACGGTAAATTCCGTTAATTGCCGAAGCGGCATTTTTGGTTGTAGCATAAGCCGAGGCAGCATCAACACTCTCGGTAGGTACTGTATCGAGGTAAGTTTTTTCGCATGAAAACGAAAACATACTTAAAAATGCAGTGAATATAATTATTAATCTTTTTTTCATTGTTAATATCAATTAAAGTGAAAATGAAATGCCTAATACTATTGATTTCGCAGGACTAAAAACGTTGCTGGTTACTCCATCAAAATTTTGTTGAACATTCATACCTTTTCTGCGAGAAAGTATAACGAAGTTTTCTGCACTTGCATATACCTGTGCATTTTCTAAAAATGCTCTTTTTGCTGCTTTACTTGGTATCGCATAAGCTAAAGTTACTGTACGTACGTTTAAGTAGCTTGCATCAATTAACCAACGGTCAGAGGCTGCATCAAAATCGACAGTACGACCTGCATCCATTCTTGGGACATTCGTGATGTCTCCAGGGTTTTGCCATCTGTTTAATATGTCTAAATGTTTGGCATTATTATAACCAGCTCCCATCAAACTTGCATAAGCACCATCATAAGTTTTACCACCTATTTGATAAATAGCCAAAGCCGATAACGAAAAACCTTTATACTTAATAGTGTTGGTAATAGCACCACTTATTAAAGGAATAGATGAGCCGTTGTAACGGAAACGTGCATTACTGACTACATTAGTCAGTGTATCACCCGATTCTGTAATACGTGAGTTTGCCGCTACATAATTAATTGCTCTATATTCAGCTACACCCGTTGTAGGATTTACACCTTTGTATTCTCTCAACCAAAAATCAAAAAGTGATTGACCTTCCTTTAACTTTTTAGATCCACTAACAATCTCTTTACTTGCATCGGGCATTTTTGTGATTTGGTTTTTCAATTTGGTTGCATTCAAATTGATATTCCACGAAAAGTCTTTGCTTCTTACAAGAGCAATATCTAATTCAAGTTCAACTCCTTTATTGAACATCGTACCGATATTACGAGTTTGAGAAATGATACCTGCTGAAAGTGGTAAAGGCACATCAAAAATCAAATTGCTTGAGCGTCTATCAAAGTACTCGATTGTACCATTGATACGATTTTTTAATAAACCAAACTCTAATGCTATATCAAAAGCATTACTTGATTCCCACTCAAGTTCTCTATTTCCAAGACTTGATTGCAAAATACCTGCTTCAGTTGCATTATTTGCACCCAAATCATACAATGGTTGCCAAGCATAACGGCTAATATCTCCGTCATTACCAGTTTGTCCATACGAACCTCTAAGTTTCAAATTACTTATAAACGTTAGTTCTTTTATAAATGCTTCTTGGTCTAAACGCCAAGCGGCACTAACTGAGTAGAATGTACCCCAACGAGTATCTTTATAAAATTTACTTGAACCATCTCTACGAGCGGAGAACGAAGCAAAGTATTTCTCATTAAAATCATAGTTAATTCTTGAAAAATAACCTTCTACTCTTCTATCTCTTCTACGAGAATCAAGATTCGTGGTTGTGGTAAAGTTGAGGAGTTCAACGTTTCCATCTAATATTTGACCTGACCTCGAACCGTTAAGTCTATTATCAGTTTCATTATAATTTTCGTGACCAAGTAATACGCCAATGCTATGGCTACCAAGCGATTTATTATAGTTTAATAATTGCGAAAGGTTATAACTTGTAACATTTTCAAAAATATGATTAGCCCTTCCTGCAGGAGCACCATCACCAACGATTGGATTACCGTAAACTATATTGTTGACATTAGTTATATCTACACCAAGATTGTTAGTAAATTTGAAATCTTTTAGGAACGAAATTTCAGCATAACCACGACCACCTACAACATTTCTACGGAAAAAGTTTTGATTAAGCACAGTTTCAGCAAGTGAATGACGACCGCCATTTTGTGGCCTATTTGGTAAACCCAAAGCACTCAAATTACCAAAGTCATATCTTTTGCTTCCATCTTCATTCGTTAGGAATGTACCTGGGTTGGCAGGGTCATAAGCATAAACAGGGTAGATTGGAGCCATACCTCTTGAAAAGAAGAATGGGTTTACAAATGATGTATTTCCATCGGCGTCTGCTTGATTTGATTTTATAATAGTAGTCGAAAGGTTTGTTCCTACCTTAAACCATGATTTTATTTGGTTATTTACATTCAAACGAGCTGTATAACGGTCATAGTCAGAACGAATCAAAAAGCCTTTATCTTTTAAGTATGATAATGAAAGGTAATAGTCTGATTTTTCGGCTGAACCAGAAAAATTGATGTTGATTTCATCACGCTCGCCTTGACGTACTAAAGGCTTCTCCCAGTTCAAATCATCAGCAGTATACAGCGTGGTTGCATTCGGATTAAGTTTTCCGTCAACACCAACTAATTGATTGAAAGGAACATTGTAAACATTATAACCTACAATACTACCTAAATTATTAGTCGCATTCGTGCTGGCTGTTGCAATCGCAATAGGGTTGGCTACTCTATAAGCAAAATTGTTGCGGTTTGCCTCCCACATCAAAGGATAGTAGTCTGATGCCCCAACTCTCTCATATTCTTGTATTCCTCTACTATTAAAGCCTTTTGTAAACTTTACACTGATATTGTTTTTGCCTTTTGCACCTTTTTTGGTTGTTACCATAACAACTCCATTGGCGGCTCTTGCACCATAAAGTGCAGTAGAAGCGGCATCTTTCAATACAGTAATAGTCTCGATGTCATCGCTGTTTAGGTTGGCGATACTTGCACTGTAAGGTACGCCGTCAACAACATAAAGTGGGTCGTTTGAAGAAGAAATAGAGCCGAAACCTCTGATTCTGATAGCAGGAGCAGTGCCTGGCTGACCGCTACCCGCAGTAGCTTGAACGCCAGCTGAAACCCCTGCAAGGGCCTGCCCGATGTTAGTGATTGGTCTTGGCCCAATTTTGTCTGCTCCAATCGTAGCTGCCGAACCTGTAAATGAAGTTTTTTTTGCTGTACCAAAAGTAGTCACAACTACCTCGCTTAGAGTTTCATTACTTGTCTCAAGGCTAATTTTGAGTGAAGTCTGATTACCTACAGCTACTTCTTGGCTTGTATAGCCAACATAACTAAATACTAAACGAGCATTGCTTGGAACACTCATGCGGAAGTTGCCATCGGCATCTGTATTTGTGCCTTTCGTAGTACCTTTGATGGTTACAGCTACACCTGGTAAGCTTGAACCATCATCGCCGATTACTTTTCCAGTAATGGCTTTCTCTTGTGCTAACGCCTGAAAGGTTAGGGTAACACAAAAAAAGAGAAACAATCGTAGATTTTTCTTCATAAAGTTTAGTTTGTGATAGTAATTGAAAAAATATAAGTTACAAATATAGACGTAAAAAAGAATATTTTAATGTTACAATAGTTACAATTGCAACTAATTTCTTAGAAAACAACAAAAACAGAATAATGTTTGCCAAAATGCTCTAATA
>JAFEIL010000227.1 GCA_017495105.1 Emticicia sp.
ACTCAAAACCATTGTAATGTCGGCCACTTATCAACAATCTTCAGTGATTTCTAAGCAATTGGAGGCAAAGGACCCTCGAAATTTACTTTTGGCTCGCGGCCCGAGGGTTCGACTTTCATCTGAGCAAATTCGTGACCAAGCATTGGCAATCAGTGGTTTATTAAATCCAACAATGTATGGCCCGAGTGTTCGTCCACCCAATCCGACCGATGGAGCTTGGCGAAGAGAAAAAAGCGAAAATCAGTTTCGCAGAGCTATTTATACTTATTGGAGGCGTACAAATCCATACCCTTCGATGATAACTTTTGATAGTCCTCAGCGAAATGTTTGTATTTCAAGAAGAGTTCGTACGAATACGCCTTTACAGGCACTTACCACCCTAAACGATACCGTTTACTACGCAGCGGCTCAAAATATTGCTTTAAAAATGCAACTTTCACAAGCAAAGAGCATTAAAGACAAAATTCGTGCTGGTTATACGCATATATTTCAAAGACAACCAAGTCAGTCAAAAACAGCCTTACTAGAAAATCTTTATAATGAAGCTTTGATTGATTTCAGAAAGAAAAAAAGCACAAAAGCTGAACTTTTAGCACTTACACTCACGGCAAATACGATGTTAAATTTAGACGAATTCCTTACAAAATGAACAGAAAAACTATATTTGAGGAAGCTTTTTTTGAGCAAGCCAATTTCAATACTCGTCGTCATTTCCTAAAACAATGTACTTCGGGTTTGGGCGGTATTGCCTTATCGTCAATTCTTGGAGGGTGTTTTAATTCAGAGCAAAAAACGGTTGAAGAAAACCCTTTCGCAGTTAAGCCACCACATTTTCCTGCCAAAGCCAAACATATTATTTTTCTGCATATGGAGGGAGCTCCATCGCAGCTCGAATTATTTGATTATAAACCAGAACTTGCGAAGCTGGATGGGCAACTTTGTCCACCGTCACTTTTAGAAGGTAAGCGTTTTGCATTCATCAAAGGAACACCTAAAATGCTTGGCCCACAAGCTACTTTTCAACAGCATGGACAGTCAGGTGCTTGGTTTTCAGATTATTTTAAGTATTTACCAGAACTCGCCGATGATTTGACTTTCCTAAAAGCCATGCATACAGATGAGTTTAACCACGCACCTGCCCAGCTATTCATGCATACTGGAAGTGCAAGAGTTGGCCGGCCAAGTTTAGGCTCATGGATTACTTACGGTTTGGGGTCGGAAAATCAGAATTTACCTGCTTATGTTGTTTTGGTTTCTGGTTCTGAACCAAGTGCAGGAAAATATTTGTGGGGAAATGGTTTTTTACCCTCAGTTTATCAAGGTGTTCAATGCAGGTCGAAAGGTGACCCAGTACTTTATATAAATAATCCAAAGACAATAGATACAGAATTACGCAAGAAATCAATCGAAACGATTAATAAAATCAATGAACTGACTTATAAAGAAATTGGCGACCCGGAAACACTTACTCGTATTTCACAATACGAAATGGCATTTAGGATGCAAGCAGAAGTACCCGAAACAATGGATATTTCTTCTGAGCCATCATATATTCACGAAATGTATGGAACTGAAGTCGGCAAAGCGAGTTTTGCCAATAATTGTTTATTAGCAAGAAAATTAATCGAAAAAGGTGTACGAGTAATTCAACTCTTCGACCGCCGATGGGATAATCACGGAACTGATGAGGGTAGCGGAGTTGATATTGGTCTACGTAGAAACGTTGAGTACGTCGATAAACCAATTACAGCACTTATAAAAGACCTTAAACAACGTGGACTTTTAGATGAAACTTTGATTGTTTGGGGAGGAGAGTTTGGGCGTACACCTATGATGGAAAATCGAGCAGGTGATAATAATACGCCATTAAAAGGCCGTGACCACCATGTCGATGCTTTCACGATGTTCATGGCAGGTGCAGGAATCAAAAAAGGATATTCGCACGGTGAAACGGATGAGATTGGTTATTATGGTATTAAAGGAAAAACCCATATACATGATTTACAAGCAACCATTATGCACGTTTTGGGTTTCGACCACGAACAATTTACTTTTCCTTTTCAAGGACGAAATTTTAGATTAACTGATGTATCGGGAAAAGTAATTCGTGAGATTTTGTAGGCTTATTGCTACAAAATCTCATACTTTTTACCTTTTTTGGTCAAAAAATCAATAACAAAACTACCTAACTCTTTCATCTCTAGTAGATTTGAAGGGTTTTTTATAATTGGTTTTTCAACTTTAATAAAATTAAAGAGCTGATTAGGGTTTTCACCTTTGGCTATTTTGTATTGCAAATCTTTGACGGTCAACTTTTCAGCAGTCCTAATTCTGCAATTTCCACCATTTTTTGAGTAAATGATAGCTTTTATCAATTTACCATTTTTCCAAGCCATATCAATTTCAAATCCTCCTCGCACTTTCAATCCTCTTACATTTCCAGTATGCCATTCTTTTGGAAGGGCAGGTAATAAGTAAATTTCACCTGCATGACTTTGAATAAGCATTTCTGCAATTCCAGCGGTTGCACCGAAATTACCATCAATTTGGAATGGAGGATGAGCATCAAACAAATTAGGGTAAGTTCCTCCTCCTTCCATGTTTGTCGTGTGGCTTCTTACTAATTTGAACAAATTTGTTAATAATTTTAATGCGTGGTCCCCATCTTGCAATCTCGCCCAAATATTAACCTTCCAACCCATAGACCAACCTGTAGCCAAGTCTCCTCTCCGTTCCATAACTTTCTTTACTGCCGAAATTAATTCAGGTGTAAATTGATTTATTTGATTACTCGGATGAAAAGCATATAAATGTGAAAAATGGCGATGCTGAATATCAGCATCTTCAAAATCTTCTTGCCACTCTTGCAACTGACCGTATTTACCAATTTGATAAGGTAAAAGTAGTCTCAAATTTTGTTTTACTACTAACAATAACGGTTCATCAATTCCAAGAATTTTGCAAGATTCAATATACCGAGACATTGATTCTCGAATAATGGCCATATCCATCGTTGGCCCAGCACTAAATGTACCTTGTTTATTTTGATCGTATAGAAAATTCTGTTCAGGTGAATGTCCAACTGGCGTAACTAAATACCCATTTTCATTCTTTACTAACCAACCTTGATAAAATTGCACAGCACCTTTTAACAGCGGAAAAACTTCTTCTTTTAAAAACCTTTTGTCTCCATTATATAGATATTTCTCCCAAAAATGGCTCGTTAACCAACCTGCTGCCATTGGCCAAAACGAACAATTACAGTTATCAACTGGTTCGGTGTGTCGCCAAATATCTGTATTATGATGAGCCACCCAACCTTCATTTCCAAACATATTGCGAGCAGTTTCTTGGCCATTGATTGCCATTTCTTTAATTGCTTGAAAAAAAGGCTCTTGACACTCCGATAAATTTGTAATTTCGGCAGGCCAATAATTCATTTGAGCATTAATATTGATCGTGTATGCACCATTCCAAGGTGGAGTCATTTGATCATTCCAAATTCCTTGAAGATTGAGCGGTTGACCACCAATTCTCGAACCTGCAATCATCAAATATCGACCATAATTAAAATAAAGTGAAGGAAAAGAAGGATCCTTTTTATTATAAAATAACTCAATACGTTTGTCAGTCGGCAATATTGATTGTGTACTCTCTGCAGCCAATTTAAGTTCAACTCTATCGTATAG
>JAFEIL010000506.1 GCA_017495105.1 Emticicia sp.
TACCCCTGATGACGGCAGAGGAGGCAAAGGAGCGCTGCGACGCCTTCAGCTGGCTGGTTTGTTCGGCGCTGAGGCTCAGCATCACGTTGAAACCATTAGTGTCCAAGTCGCCAAAGCCCTTCGAGATCGAGAAGGACTTGTTGGCACCGCCGCCCGCTTCAACGTGGTCGACGCTGGCACTGATCTCGCCAACAGTCGAATTCTTGCGGAGGATGAAATTGATCACCCCAGCAATGGCGTCAGAGCCATAGATCGCAGATGCGCCGTCGGTCAACACTTCAACACGCTCGATGGCCGCCAGCGGAATGCTTTCCAGATTGACAGTGCCGCCCGTGTTGAACGGTGCCACACGGCGGCCGTTCAAGAGAACCAGCGTGTACTTGCTGCCCAAGCCGTGCAGAGAGGCGGTCGTTGTGCCGCCGCCGCCGCCGTTCACAGACTGCGACGACGTGGTGAAGCCTTGCATCGAGGGAAGAGCTTGGACCAAGTCGGTCACCGAGGTCACGCCAGACTGCTCGATGGCAGCCCGATTGATGACGGTCACAGGCAGCGAGCCTTCGGCTTGAATCCGCTTGATCGCCGAGCCGGTCACTTCGACACGTTGTGTTTCCGCAGTACTCTGGGCGTAAGCGCCAGAAGCTGCAACGACGCTCCCGAAAGCCAACAGTAGGCTTGTGCCAAGTTTGGTGCGTTGGAACATAAGAAATCCGCTCCTAAGAGGAAAAGGTTGATTAGCAAACCCAGCTCCGCAGCAAGTTGTGTGCCAAGCTTGATGAGCCAGCACGTCACCAGTGCAGCAACTTGCGGCGAATTCTGCGCGATGCATGGGACCACTTTGCGTCAGGGAAACCCTGCTGTCACACATTCGCAACACTGCAAATTGGGGGATAAAGCCAGATTTCTCTGATTTGGGTCAAATCCGGAGCGTTGAACCAAAGAAAAATCCGCCACCTCCATCGCGGAAGGTGGCGGATTTTGAATTTAAATCAACCTAGCTTTAGAACTTATAGCTTGCGGCCATGTATACGGTTCTCAGCTTGGGGTCGGCATACCGAGCGTCGTATCCGACTTGGTGGCCAGACGAGTCTCGCAGGGTGAACGGAGGAGCTTCGTTCAGGAGGTTATTGATGCCCAGACGGAGTTCCAAGGCACTTGTCGCGCGATACGTGGTTTGCCAGTCAAAGGTCGTATAGTCCGAGACGTCCACGGACAAAGACACCAACTTATTCGTTGCGACATCACGAACGGTCGTCGAAACATCCTTGTATCCATTGCGATACTTGAATGTCAAGCTGTGAGACCACTGATTAATGTCTGAACGAATGGTGCCGCGGAAGACATTTCTGAATGTCACAGCTGCATTCTCGCCGTAACGATTCATGCTATCCGTAAAGTCATTGTCTGTGCCGGGGCGCGTATAAGAGGCTTCCAACATATGGGTGCCGGCGAGATTAAAGGTCACCTTGCCCAACAAATCGGATTGACCGCGCATCGTCACGTCCCAATCAATGCCCTTGTTGATGGTTTTGCCGATGTTGGTCGATACGCGCTTGAATGCCCAGTAATCTTGAGTTTCAGCCGGTGTGCGGTAGAGCGTGAACAGATCGGCATACTTCACCGGATCTGCAAAGGCTTGCTTCTCAGACACACCACTGACAGCATCCTTGATCTTGACTTCCCAATAGTCCAGGCCGATGCCGAAGTAGTCGACGGGCTCAAAGCGCAGACCTAGCGTCGCTTGGGTCGACTCTTCTGGCTTCAATTGGTCATTGCCACCGGCGAGGACGCTGTACTGCAATTTGCCGGGCTTACACGCCTCTGTCCCTGGGAAGGGGCAGTCATAACTGGAGGCGGTCACGCCGGAGGCAACCAATGGCTGCGCAATATCAAGCATCGCGGGCGCCTTGAAGCCAGTGCCGTACGATCCACGGAACAGCCACTCCTTGTTCGGCTGGAAGCGCCCCGAAAGCTTGTAAGTCACGGCGCTTTCGGAGCTACCGACGGACTTGTTGTTCACACCATCCTTGACCGCACCAATGGAGTCGAAACGAAGTGCGCCAGTGACTTCCAGGCCCTTCATCACCGGCACCAACAATTCTGCAAATGCGCCAGAGCTGTCTCGCGACAAATCATAGGCGGGCACCGCAGCGTAGTTGTAAATGGCACCCGCTTTGGCCAAGTCCGATGGGTTCTGCTCGAAGGACAATCTTCTGAAGTCAGCGCCCAGCCCTAAGCTCACCGCGCCGCTGGCCAGCCGAAAGATTTCACCCGAGGCGCGAACGTCTGCGGCCGCAAGCGTCGTTTGTGAGGTCCGGATGGAGCCATTGAAAATAGAATTGTTAATGGCTGTTTGTGTGGACGCGCTCTGTTGCCCTGCTACGGCAAATGGATCCAATGCGCCGGAGGCGATGAGTGCACGGAATTCAGTGTCTTTGAAATAGCCGCCCACATATCGCTCGTCAGTCGCATTCTGGGACCATGTCAACGCAGAGTTGATGTTCCAGGCGCCGATGTCGGCATCCGCACCGACCACAATGTGCTTTGCGTCCGTGATGGTCTGCGAGTCGCGCGTTCCAAAATCAGATGCACGATAACTGGCTGACACGGTACCCACATGAGCCAACTGGTCTGCAGTCAGATTCGGCACGATGTACTTGGTGTACAAATCGGACGTCGTTGCAATGGAGATGGGCACCGGATTGGGTGCAATTCGTGCAATGAGGTCGAATTTCGTGTAAGCCACATCGCTGAACAAGCGAACAGAATCACTCAGTTTCAGTTGGCCAGCCAAGAAGAGACTGTCTCTCTTGGATTCTGGGTAAATGTCAATGGTGCTGACAAAGTCAAATGCACAATTCTCGGTGACACTCGTTGCTGTCACCGCGTTGTTCAGGCTGTAGTAGTTGTTGACCGCGCAGCTTCCATTGGCCTTCTGATAAGGATTGAAGCTGTATGAAGGGAGCGCTGTTGTTTCGCCAGGCAGCTTCTTGAAAACCACTGTAGCATTCGCCGGAATAGCGAAGGTACTGGTCCGATCATAGATATACTTTGTTCCATTGTAGGTGAATGGGACATAAGCGCTGTCTGCGAATTCTCGATCGCCTGATTTCAGCGCTGCTTGCTGATCATGGCGATAGGTCGCAACCAAGCTAAATCTGTCTGTATCCAGATTTCCAAAGCCATAGGTTAGGCTGATGTTGGAGGACTGGCCGCCGCCTTCCAGCGGTTTGTCAGCCTGAACATTCAGTTGTCCGCCTTTATGGCTATTCTTCAAAACGAAATTAACGACACCGGCAATAGCATCGGAGCCATATAGCGCAGAGGCCCCGTCAGTCAGGACTTCAATCCGCTCGATGGCACTCATCGGAATGCCTTGCAAATTGATGGTGCTGCCAGAACCCGTGGGCGCAATACGCCTGCCGTTCAGCAGGACGAGCGTATAAGAGGACCCAATGTCGTGGATATTCGCGGTAGCAATACCACCAGAATTTGTTCCAATTGCAATGTCTGCAATTTGGAAGCCTTGCATCGCTGGCAGTCGCTGAATGAACTCGGCGACGTTGGTCGATCCTGAGGCTTTGATTTGTTCAGCGGTGATCACTTGAACCGGAAGAGCGCCTTCGGCAGCAATTCGCTTAATGCTAGACCCGGTAATCTCTACACGCTGAGTTTCCGCTGTGGCTTGGGAC
>JAFEIL010000448.1 GCA_017495105.1 Emticicia sp.
AGGTAATATGATTGGTAAAGTTTTTATATTTACTTTAAAGATGATTTCCTAACAATCAACTCAACATCTAAAAGCCTATTTGTAATTTTTTGGTTTTTACCTTCTATTTCATCAATTAATAATTCAGTTGCAATTTTTCCCATTTCAAGCGTAGGTCCTAAAATAGTAGTTAATTGAGGTTCTATGATGGCTGAAACAGGGTTATTTCCCATCCCAACTACACAAAGTTGCGATGGGATTTCAATGCCTCGTTCCTTAGCAGCGATAATTAATTCAATACCAATGAAGTCTGAATAAACAAAAATCCCATCAGGCTTATTTTTTAGGTTGAGTAGGTGTTCAATACATTCCTTAGAATTATCGGTATATAAATCATTATAAACAATTAAACTTTGGTCAATTGTGTGCTTATGTTTGATTAGTGTATCATAATAACCTTTCAATCGTTCTTTGCTAAATATTAGATTGGGTGGTCCCGCTATATGAGCGATACGGGTACAGCCTTGCTCGATTAAATGTTCAACCGCTTTACAGCCTGCGTCATAATTATTTACTGTTACTCTTGATGCCTCTATAGTTTCAGGAGCTCGATTTATAAAAACAAAGGGAATGTTATGTTCTTTAAACTGGTTTATATGGGCAGTTTCTACTGTTTTCGAGGTTATTGAAATCAATACTCCATCTACTCGGTTATTGATTAATTGATTACAATTAGCAATTTCATTTTCGTAAGACTCATGCGAAAGGCAAATAATACTATTGTATTTTTTTTCGGACAAAATTTCTTGAACACCCTGTAACACTTCTGGGTAAAATGAAGAACTTATAATGGATGGAATAATAATTCCAATGGTATTGCTCGAATGTTTTACCAATGACTTAGCATTAAGGTTTGGCTGGTAATTCATTTTTTTTGCCATATTCAATACCTTCTTTTTGGTTTCAGGATTGATAACTGGGTTATCAAGCAATGCTTTTGAAACCGTTGAAAACGAAATTTGGAGTGCCTCTGCTATGTCTTTTATAGTTACATTTTGCTTCTTTTCCGACTCATTTTTTAAGTCCTCTCTTTTTTCAGGGATTGTAAAATGTATATTACAATTCTTACAAAAATAGCGTTGTTTTTTATCAACTTTTCCAGCTTTCGAAATCGAACTTACATCGTTGCATTTAATACATCTTATCATAAATTAAATGAGTTTCGAGATTTATTTTTCAAAATTAACTCAAAAACAAATCAATTACCATCATATTGTATGAAAGAAAAAAAGTTTATAATTGACAACGTTGTCAATACATATTACAACGTTGTCAATAGTTTTTGATATTCACGAGCCTTTTAACTTATCATTCGTGTCATTAGTTTTACACAATTCTTTATTGAAATTTAACAAAAACTAACAAGAATAATGAAAAAAATCTATGAATTTTTAGCAGTCTTTCTGCTGCTCTGTAGTTGTGGCATAGGGTGGGCTCAAGCTCAACAAAAGGTTGGAGGTGTAGTTACATCCGTATCTGACAAGCAGCCTCAACCCGGTGCGAGTGTAACTGTAAAAGGCACTACAAATGGTACAACAACCGATGTTAATGGCAAATACTCCATTACTGCCCCATCTAATGCAATTTTAGTTTTCAGCTTTGTGGGCTTTGCAACTCAAGAGATAAGTGTTGGTACTAAAACAACAATAGATGTTAGTTTATCTCCTGATGACAAATCACTTGACGAAGTAGTTGTTGTTGCTTACGGAACACAGAAAAAAAGTTCTGTTACTGGCTCTGTTGCTACTGTCAAATCAAAAGACTTAACCGTAGCTCCAATTGCATCTGTTACAAATGCAATGGTAGGACGTTTGCCAGGACTGGTAGCAAAACAAACAAGTGGACAACCAGGGAGTGATGCCGCTGCACTGAGCATTAGGGGGTTTGGTAATGCTCTTGTCATTGTTGATGGAGTTGAATCAAGTTTCAATAATTACGATGCCAGTCAAATTGAGTCAATTACTATTTTGAAAGATGGTGCTGCATCAATATATGGTGCTAGAGCTGGTAATGGCGTTATATTAGTTACTACCAAACGTGGAAACAGTGGTAAGCCTATTATTTCGGTTAACACAACCTATTCATTACAGGGTGTTACAAATATGATGACTCCTACAAAAGATTATCAGTTAGCTGAAATTCAACGTGAAATTCATTTACAAGGTGGAAATCCAGAAAGTACTGCCCCTTGGACGCTTGACCAAATTCAAAAAATGAAGGCAGGAAGTGAAGCTCCTAATTTTCCATACGCTAATACCGACTGGTATGATTTAACTTTTCGCAATTGGGCTCCTCAGCAACAACATAATGTTTCAGTTAGGGGTGGAAGTGAAAAAGTTAGGTACTATGGCTTCTTGGGTTATACAGACCAAGCAACGATGATTAAGACTGGCGGAGGTGGATTCAAAAGATATAATGTTCAGGCAAATATTGATGCAAGTATTACCAATAATCTTTCAATGAGACTTGACCTCTCAGCAGGAGTTGAACAACGCAAGTTTGCTATTCGTGGAATTGAAAATGGAGGTTCCGCATGGCAAGATTTATATACAACTCGTCCTTTTTTCCCTTCTTCGTTACCTGACCCATCACTGCTTGCAGACGGCGGTTCAGATGTAGGAAGTGTATATGCAGCTACTAATGTCGACATTTCAGGATATACTGCCAATGACCAAAAAGACTTAAAAGCAACGGTGGTCTTAGATTATAATTTCCCATTTCTAAAAGGGCTTTCTGCACGTGCTTTGGCAAACTACCGTGACTTTAATATCCTCTCTAAACGGTTTCAGAAACCGATGAATTTTTACACGTATGACGCTAATGCAAATAGGTACACATTAGTTCGTCAATTTTTTACAAAAGCTGAACTTGCTCAGGAGTTCCAAACCAATCCTACAATTACTCAAAACTATTCACTAAACTATGACAATAGATTTGGCGACCACAATGTGTCAGTCATTGGCTTATATGAATCTATTGATTATAGCAGTATCAATTTCAATGCTGCAAGAAGAGATTTTTTGACTCCAAGCATCGAACAATTGTTTGCTGGTGGTCCTACTACCGCAACTAATGGGGGTTTTGCTACCGAAATGGGTAGAAAAAGTTATGTGGCAAGGTTGAATTACGGATTTCGTGATAAATATTTATTGGAAGGAATCCTTCGGGCAGATGCCTCAGCAAAGTTTGCTCCAGAAAGTAGATGGGGGTATTTTCCGAGTGTTTCAATGGGCTGGGTAGCTTCCAAAGAATCATTTATGCAAAAAATAACTTTCTTAGATAACTTTAAAATTCGAGCCAGCTACGGACAAACGGGAAATGATGCCATTGGTAATTTCCAGTATTTGGCGGGCTATAATTTGGCTGAATTTTATGCCTTCAATGGTATTTCGCAACAAGGTTTGGTGCAAAGAGGTATCGCAAATCCTGCACTTACCTGGGAAAGAATTTCTATTGCCAATGCTGGATTAGACTTTGCTTTACTAAACCGTAAAATTTATGGCGAATTTGATGCTTTTTATAGAGAAAGAACCGGTATTTTGGGCACAAGAGCTACAGTGTTACCTTCAACATTTGGTGCAACACTTCCACTCGAAAACCTTAATAGTTTAAACGACCGTGGTTTTGAGTTTTTAGTGGGAACAACTGGTAAAATCAAAGATTTGCAATTTGACATTAGCGGTAATATCTCTTGGTCTCGTTCAAAATGGATGCAATTTGAAGAACCCGAATTTACAGATGAGGACCTCCGTCGTCTTAATCAGCGAAGCGGACAATGGGTTGATAGGGTATTTGGCTATCGTTACGATGGCCTATTTAAAAGTCAAGAGGAAATTAAAGCTTTACCATACGACCAAGATTTAAGAGGAAATGTGACACTTCGTCCAGGTGATGTTAAATATCTTGACCTTAACGGTGATAAAAGAATTGATTTTCGTGACCAAGTAGAATTAGGAAGAGGCTCGACACCGCATTGGATGTTCGGTTCAAACATAAACCTCAATTACAAAAACTTCGATTTATCTGCTTTACTTCAAGGAGCATTCGGATATAGTAGTAATATGAATTTAAGAGGTCGTTACGGCGGTATTTTTAGCGAACGTTTGTGGGAAGTACGATGGAATGAAGAAAATCCTGACCCTAATGCTCTTGTACCTCGTTTGGGTGGTTCGGGTGCCAACCGTAATACCTCTGATTATTACATAAAAAATGCTGCCTATGCAAGATTAAAAACTTTTGCAATTGGATACACTATTCCTAAGAAATTGTTGCAAAAAGGTAAAATTGAGCAGGCACGACTCTATGTATCTGGTACTAACATGTTGACTTGGAATAAACTATCCGAATATGGTTTAGACCCCGAAGCACCCGTAAATACCGAAGTGGCTTCTCTTCAAGCCGAGCCGCTACGTATTTATCCTCAACAGCGTTTGTGGAGTTTTGGGCTAAATATTTCGTTTTAACCAATCAATTTTAAATGAATTAACAATGAAAAGAATATTTTTTATTTCTCGATTGGTGATGGGGCTATTTGCAGCTTTAATAACCAGTTCATGTGAGAATGATTTGCTTGATAAACAACCACTTGACATTATCTCAGATAAGTCACTTTGGTCTGACCCTGCACTGATAGAGGCCTACATATCCCAGCAGTATGCTCAAACCCCAACCCTCATTCAAGATAGTTGGGAGTTAAGCACGGGAAATTTTGGAAAAAACCTTGGTGGTCCTTTTTACTTCAACAGTTTATCAGATGAAAGTAAAAACAATTGGACACTTGGTAGTTCTGGTCCCGCTGGATTTAAAAACGGAGGACTGAGAATAGGCGGTGGCTTATCTGAATACTGGGATTTGGGTTATCGTACGATTCGTCAGTTAAACGAAATTATTGAACGTCTTCCATCCACTCCTCTTGCAGCTTCTGTCAAAAAAAACCGTTTGGCCGAAGCTCGCTTTTTAAGGGCATTCAACTATTTTTCTTTGGTAAAACGCTACGGTGCGGTGCCTCTTATCACAAAAGTACAAACCCTTGAAGATTCAAAGGAAACATTATCTCCTGTCCGTGATTCAGAACAAAGGATATATGACTTTATAATTGCTGAATTAGATGCAACCATACAAGAGCTACCTGAAACATACGCTGCGGCAGATTATGGACGTCCTACAAAATTTGCAGCGTTGTCTTTCAAAAGCAGAGCGGCTTTGTATGCAGGAAGTATTGCTAAATATGGTACTGTACAGCTAAATGGTTTGCTTGGTATTCCATCAAGCCAAGCAACTTCCTATTTCACAAAATCACTTGAAGCATCAAAGGCCATCGTAAGTAGCGGAAGGCATAGTTTGTACCGTGCTGATGCGGATAGGGTAAAGAATTTTCGAAATGTATTTCTAATCAAGAAAAATCCCGAAGCCATTTTTGTAGTTACACACAACAATGGTTTAGTAAGTGCTGGTAACCCATGGACATGGGACTACGGACAATCTCCAAAGCCTCATCCGATTGACCAAGGCAATATCAATGCCCCCTATTTAGAGATGGCAGAGGCTTTTGAATATGTTGATGGAAAATCTGGGAAGCTAAATTACGACGAAATACAAACAGGTTTGTGGTCAGCTGCTGATTTATGGAAAAATAAAGACCCCCGATTCTATGCTACGCTTTATACACAAGATACCCAATGGAAAGGAACGGCAGTAGATTTTCATGATGGCTTAATTACTTCTACTGGGCAAACCATTACTTCTGGGTCATTTGGGGGAGTATTGGCACGAGGAATTCAACAAGGAAATCAAGGAAATGTAACGGGATTCGGGGTGATGAAGTATTTGGATGAAACTACTCCTCTTGTTACTTTTTTAAGTAATTCTACTACTGATTATCAGGTGTTTCGTTATGCAGAAATTCTCCTCAATCTGGCAGAGGCTGCCTTTGAAATTGGTAATAGTGCTGATGCCTTGGATGCCATTAACCAGATAAGGAATAGAGCTGGAATTGCTCCGCACACCACAATTTCAATAGAACGTATTCGTCAGGAAAGACGTGTTGAGTTAGCGTTTGAGAATCATCGTTATTGGGATTTACGCAGATGGCGTACTGCTGTTCGTGATTTATCCATCAATAATTCTGCTCTTCGCTATATTTTGGATTTCAACACTAAGAAATACAGGTTACAGGTAATACGTAATGCTGACGGTACAACTTCGACTCCAGCTTTTTTTGAATTCAACTACTACTTTCCGATTAATAATGGAAGAAGACAGGCGAATCCTAATTTAGTAGAAAACCCCGGCTACAACTAACTGGTCAAACGTTCACTATTCAATAGATTTATGACTTGTAACTTAGATCATAAATCTATTGAACTTTAAAGTAGCATTAAAAACTTAACAGCAATACCATGCCAGCAACCGTAATAATTAAGAGATTAGCGAATAAATTATTACTGAGGGGTATTTTAACTCTCTTGTTCATATTTAGTAATTTACTCTCTTTCGCCCAAAATAAGTACTTCCTAAGTGTTTTAGGAAGCGATACTAATACGGGGACGAGTGCAGCCTCACCTTTTG
The DNA here is from genome assembly GCA_017495105.1 of Emticicia sp. Taxonomy (GTDB): domain Bacteria; phylum Bacteroidota; class Bacteroidia; order Cytophagales; family Spirosomataceae; genus Emticicia. The sequence goes on from JAFEIL010000448.1 coordinate 6,607, forward strand.
CTAGTTTTGAAAAGGCACTGGGAGCTCTTGCAAAGGCGGACAAAATGGTAGCAGGCTCAACTGAATTAATTATAAGCGAAGGTGTTTATCAACTGACAAATCCACTAACTATTGATGAATTTACGGGTGGAAACCCTAAACATCCCGTAATCATTAAAGCCGCTACGGGTGCTACCGTTAAAATAAGCGGAGGTGTTACTATTAAGGATTGGACAAAAACAAATGACAAACCATATTTTCAAAAAACACTGACATTGAGTGAAGTCCGTGACCTCTATGTGGATGGTGAACGTCGAACAAGAGCAAGAACCAATGAACGTATTACGGGTATAAACTGGACGTTGGAAGGAACTGTCAAAGTGGGAATGATGATTGACCAAAGTAAATTACCCGCTATTGCTAATCCTTCCCAATTGGAGTTCCACATGCAGAGTGAATGGCGAGATGCCTATGTTCCGATTCAAAGTATGACTTCAGCAAACGGGGTTTGGGATATTCGCTCTAATAGGCTCAATGAGGTCACAAGCCTTACACCACTCTCTGCTGTTCCAAGTTTTACTATTCCTTTTTTTGTCGAAAACGCCTTAGAATTATTAGACCAACCAGGTGAATGGTTTTTTAATAGAACTACTAAGACCATCTACTATTATCCAAAAGTTGGGGAAAACATTAATACAATCGAAATAGTAGCTCCCGTACTTGATAGATTGATAAATATCAAGGGCAGTTCGATTAGTAATAAAGTAAAGAATATTACTATTGAAGGCATCCAATTGGCTCATACAGCTTGGAATCTTCCCTCAAATGAAGGATGGTATGGTTATCAGTCAGAACATTTGATGAGACCTTCAAAGGTTCTTACTCCCCCTGCTGCCATTATCATAAATAACGCAACAAATATTGTTATACAAAATTGTAAAATATTAAATACAGCTGTATCAGGCATTGCTATGCCTAATGGCGTGAATAACTCCCGAATTGAAGGTTGCTATTTTTTTGATAATGGGGGAGCGGCAATTCAAGTATCAAATAGAGACTTGATTGCCATAAATGTAGAGGGAGAAGAAGCCCCTGCTAATGATACGCTAAGAAATAATCTGATAGTTAAATCTGGGACGGCATTTTATGGCTCACCTGCTATTTCTTCTTATTATTCCGACGGCATTCTTATAGATCAAAATACCATTCTTCAATCGCCATACACGGCTATTTCCGTCGGTTTTGGCTGGGAAACTATTTCTCAAACGTGTAAAAATAATAAAATTACTAACAACAAAATCATAGATTATTTGGGTATTTGCACCGATGGAGGAGGCATTTATACACTGGGTAATCAACCCAACTCATTGGTTGAAAACAATTATATAAAAAATGGGATTCGAGATTGGGCAGGATTATACTTTGACCAGGGGAGTGCATTTTATACTGTTCGCAATAATGTGATAGAGAATGCAACCCGATGGCTTTATATTTGGAAAAGTTCAATTCATGATATAGTGCTATCTAATAATTGGTCAAATGTAGCTGCCTTTCTCAATAGAGGAACCAATATTACTTATGAAAGCCCTTTGTTGGTAACGGGTGGAAACTGGCCTTCGGGAGTTCAAAACATCATAAAAAATGCTGGATTCAACCCTTCCTATGCTAACTTAACGGCATTGCTACCCTCTGCATTGAATGCAAAACCAGTGGTAAGAATCGAAGGGGGTGTGTCCAAAAGTATCTCATTGATTGACCCGCTTTTATTGAAAGCCAATGTAAGTGATGACGGGAAACCCTTCGGAATATTACATACAGAATGGCGAAAGAAAAGCGGACCTGGAACTATTACTCTCCCAACAGCGAGCGAAACGAGTACATTAGCTTTTTTCTCGACAGCGGGTACTTATGAAATAGAACTAATTGCCAAAGACAATCAAGACAGTACCAAAGCCAGCATTCAAGTAGTGGTTTCCAATGTCAATTTAGGAACAAACCTTGCTTTGAATAAAAAGGCAACGGCCACCTCTTCATATGATGCTTCAACTTATATCGCTTCAAAGGCAGTTGATGGCGATATAAATAGTATTTGGGTATCGGGAGTGAGTGACGGTAATTTTTCAACTTGGGCATTGGATTTTGGTTCAGTAGTATCCTTAAAGCGACTCGAATTAGTAGCTCGCCGTGGATTTGATTTTAAAAATACCCGTCAACATTTACTTTTTGAAGTTTCGGATGAACCCAGCTTTTCTTCCCCAAAAATAGTTGCTTTTCAAGGAGAAAAACCTTTTGATTCAGAAGGCACATGGGCATTTAACTTTTTTGGTACAGTTTCCTGCCGCTATATTAGGCTAAGTCACTCCCGAGCTGGCGACAATACCATTGCAGAATTTAGAGCATTCGCCGACCCAAACATGATTTTAGGTATTGATAATGAAAAAAAAGAAGAGGCATTTAACTTCAATATTTATCCAAATCCAGTAATTGGCAATAACGTGATGGTCGATATTACGGGCAATAAGCCCAGTCAAGGGGAGAGAATAGAGCTTTTAAGTATAGAAGGAAAACGGCTCGATAGTTTTGGAATTGATAAGGAGGGTATAATGCAGAGGGTAAAATTGGATATTAGCCACATTAGTTCTGGAACATATCTACTTTGTCTTTCATCAGACAATCAACGTGTAACAAAAAAACTAATCATACAGAAATGAGAAGTCATTTAAAAATATTTTATCTAATATTTACAATGTCTGTTAGTGTTTTTGCACAAAATACGAACAAAGACGTAGCACTCTCAACTAATGTGTCCTCACTAAACATTAACAATGAGGGAATTTTGAAAATTACGGAAAACAAAACAGGGAAAGCTATTCTGTGCACCTCAATTGGCAACCTTTGGCAACTTACCATTCAAAATAAAAAAGAAAGTGCACTTTTGACGCCCAAAGTATATTCGGTGACAGCATCACAAAAGGCAGAGGTACAAAAAAGCGGTGCTGACATTCTGATAATATACACTGGTTTTAAAGCAGGAAATACTTCACTGCCTATTGGAGCCACCTTTAAAATAACCGTTCGTGATAACGCCTACGTTTTTACGGTAGAACTTCACAGCACATTAAAGGAGTGGGAGTTTAGAGAACTTGCGTACCCGATTTTTAATGACATTACTGCTGATGCTCAAAATTCAAAAGTGTATTGGCCAAACGGATTAGGGCAGTGTTTCGAGAGCCCACGGGTTTTTAAAGAACAGGTGTTCAATTATCCAGGTGGCAGAGGAACAATGCAATGGTTTTCGATCAATACCGAAAATCAGGGTTTGTATATTGGGAGCCATGACCCCGAACGAGGAAAGAAACAGTTTAAGATGGCGTATAATAGTCAGCGAGCAACTTTTTCTACTGAGCTGCAATTTCCTGTTTTTGCGGCACATTACGTCAGTCCAAATATCATTGTCAAACCCTATATAGGCACTTGGCACGATGCCGCTGATAGTTATCGCCAATGGTTCAATCAGTCATTTAAAATGCCATCAATACCCGATTGGGTGAAAAAAGATTCAGGATGGCTCCTAGCAGTTTTGAAACAGCAAAATGGCCATGTTATGTGGAATTATGATAATATAGAAAAGCTATGCTACCTTGCCAAAGAACGGAATCTCACCACAATTGGACTGTTTGGCTGGGCAAATGGCGGGCATGACAACCTCTTTCCAAACTTTATCCCCGACAATTTAATGGGGGGTAAACAGGCACTGAAAGAAGCCATAAAAAAAGCACACGAACGAGGAATCAGAATTATTCTTTATGCTAATGCTTTTATGTTTGATGTTTCTACAGAGTACTATCGATACAATGGAAATGATGTAGCATTAATGCAGGAAGATCAAACACCTATTTTAATGTCTGTAAGAAAGTTCTTTGATTTTACTCCTGTTATTTTTGCAATGGCTTCTCCAAGCTCGGCAATTTGGAGAAAAACGATGTTTGATCTAGCTATTCAAGCAAATGAACTTGGAGCAGATGGCATATTATATGACCAAATGGGTGTTAAAGATGCAACACTAGATTTCTCAAAATTGCATGATAACAAGTTACCTCAAGATGCCTTTACCAAATATCGTGTTCAGATGTTGAATGAAATTCGAACCAAGATGAAATATATCAATCCTGAATTTATTATAATGACTGAAGCTACCCACGATGGCGTCATTACAGAGATAGATTATCATCATGGATGGGGAATAGGATCAGCCTTAGAACCTCCTCGATTTGCCGGAGATTTACATACATTTACTTCTCTTTTCAGATATACATTCCCTGAATTAATTGAAACACAAAGAAATATTAATCCTGTGATAACAAGGTCTGAGGCTAATTTTTCAGCAATTTTTGGATTAAGACATGAAATTGAAACCAGATACGACGAAGATGTAAATTATCTTTTAAATGAAATATTACCCGACTCAACTAGCTATTCAAATGTGACGTATGTCCCGCCACTATACCAAAAAATAAACGAAATGCCCGCTAAAGAAGCTACAAAGTACATACATGACCTTATCGATTTTGAAAATCAAAATGCCGAATTTTTCAGGTATGGTACATTCATTGATGAGAAAGGATTTAAAGTAAATGGCAAAAATATTATAGCTAAGGGTTTCTTAAATGGTGACAGATTGGGCATTGTTGTTTGGAATACCGATGAAAAAGAAGAAAGTGCCTTTAGTATTGAAATTTCGGGTTATGATTTCGGAGAAGCAAAAGAAATTTCCTCTCCGAAAGTTTCAATCAATTCGCCTCTAAGTGAAAATAGTATTAGATTAATTGTTTATACAAAGGTTAAAAATTAAACAAACATGAAAAAAAACTTCTTTTTTTTAAAAGTATTTTGCTTGTTAAATCTACTCCCCATATTTGTTTTTGGGCAACTTAATTTTAGGCTTATAAATGAGAAAATTTCTATTCAAATAGACAAAGATGGAAACTTAACGAGTTTAAAAAATAACGTTTCTGTCCATAATTATGCTTCGGGTAAACCAATTTGGCGTTTGTATTTTGACAATAAAAGACGGAAAGACAATGAGATTTTAGCGAAAGACAATAGCCCAATCGTAACACAAGAGGGCAATCAAATCATCATTCGATATGAGGCTTTAAAAATCAAAAATGAAACGGTCAAAATATCCTTGATTTTAAAAATTTCATTGGAAGAAAATCAAGTACGTTTTGCATCCGAATTGAAAAACAATGAAGCACATACGGTCATTCGAGAATTGCAATATCCTTTGGTTGCCAATTGCCAACTTCCCGAAGACCATCAATTATTGAATACATTTTGGGGAGGACAGGTTTATAAAGACCCTAAAAAGCAAATTCGAGTATCAAACGCCAGTTACCCACCTTATTATCCGCCTTCGCAGCATTTTCTACAAATGGACACTAAATTTGGGGATGCAGGAGCAAGTTTGGCTTCCAATTGCTTCGCTTTTATCGGAAATACCGAGGGGGTGTATTTTGGTAGCCATGATACGACTTTTCAAGCAACGGGGCATGGTTTGAGACTTTATCCAAGCAAAAAGTTCGTTTTTGATGAACTGGAGGCAGGTTTTTATAAATACCCTAATGTCCTATTTGGGGAAACTTGGGCATGCAATGCCAATGTGATAGCTCCTTATTCGAGCGATTGGCATCAGACGTCAAAACTGTACCGCACTTGGGTCAATACGTGGTGGAAACACCGTGAAGAACCCCAATGGGTGAAAGAAATGAAGGGCTGGCAACGCATCATCATGAAGCACCAATACGGCGAGGTGTTGTTTCCTTACACCGAATTAGGTACAAGAGTAAAAACGGTGGGTGAAAATGTTGGCCTTAATACAACACTCGTTCACGGCTGGCACGATGGCGGGCACGATAACAGCTATCCCGATTATATTGCTGACCCTGTTCAAGGAGGTGATGCCGTTTTGAAAAAGCAAATTGCTGATTTTCAGAAAGATGGTGGGGCAGTTTTGTGGTATTATAGTGGGCGATTGATAGATAAAGCCTCAGATTTTTATCGAAAGAAAGGCGGAGATAAGTTGGTCATACGTGACAATACAGGTTCAGAAGTCAACGATGCCTATCGTTTTCGAGGGCCAGGCACGTTTACAGGTAGTTTTGATAGCAGAACTTTTGCCGTTTCGGAATTTAGAAATCCGTTGTGGATAAAAGAATTGAAAAAAATGGCTGACCAAGCCCTTGCCTTTGGTGCCAAAAGTGTTTTTTATGACCAAATGGGTTCGGGTGAACAACCCAACTGGGATTTGACCAAAGAGTTTCCTATTCCGACAGTAAAAACGATTGGGGTAAAAGGCAAAGTTTTAGGTGAGTTGCACGAATACATTGATAAAAAAGATAAAAACATTGCCATTGGTATTGAGCTACTTTCTGATGTGACGGCAATGCAAGTGGATTATATACATGGCAGATATGGGGCTACGGAAGTCTTAAATCCCGATTGGGAAGCCAAAGGAGAAAAACCTCGCACGACCAATTTTATTGATTGGTTTAGATATACTTTTCCTGAAATCATCCTTTCTGACCGTGACATACGAGACGATACCGATATTGAACGAAGAGTAAACCATACTGTTTTGAAAGGTTTACGCAACGATGTTGAGATTTATCGCTGCCGTGCTTTGATTGACGAAACGCCGCATTATCAGAAATATTTAACCAAAATCAATCAACTCAAAGACCGTTATAAAGACCTACTTTTACTCGGAAAATACGTGGATACCGAAGGAGTGCAACACACAAATACGGACATTGAGGCACGTCGTTTTGACAATGGTGGCAAAACCGCAATTGTTTTAACCCAAAGCCACATGGCATCAGCTGAAACAATCTTGACTATTCCCGAAGGCTTTGTTTACGATGATTTTGGTTCGGTTGGCGAGGTAATTGTAAAAACCAATAAAGAGGGTATTCAACTGACTATTAAAAAGCACGGATTAATAGTTGTTATTTTAAAAAAGAAATAATATTAAATATGAGCTTAGAATTAAATGGTAAAATAGCCTTAGTCACAGGTGCTTTGCGAGGCATTGGCAAAGGCATTGCTTTGGTCTTAGCCGAAAAAGGGGCAGATATTGTCCTTAATGATAAAACAGTAGGTAAGGAAAGCGATGCTTTAGTTAATCAAATTAAGGCTATGGGACGAAATGTGATAGTCATAAAGGCAGATGTTACTATAAAAGATGAGGTAAAAAGAATGTTTGAAACAATCGAACAGGGTTTTGGCCGATTGGATATTTTAATCAATAATGCAGGGTCTTCCCAAAACAAAAACATTTTTGAAATGGAACTGGAAGATTGGCAATACATCATTGATACTAATTTGACAAGTGCTTTTTTATGCTCAAAAGAAGCGATGAGAATAATGCGGACACAACTTTTTGGACGCATCATTTGTATCAGTTCAGTGGTGGCAGAACGGGGTGCTATACTTGGACATGTGCATTACGCAGCTACTAAAAGCGGTATTTTGGGTATGACCAAAACATTGGCTCGTACTGGTGCTCCGTATGGTATTACAGTCAATGCCGTAGCCCCTGGTATTATTGAAACTGAATTATTGTTTAAAACACATGGCATTGAAGGCGTTGAAAAATTAAGTGCTTCTGTGCCATTAGGTTTAGGAAAACCTCGACACGTTGGCTTAGCTGTAGCATTTTTATGTGGGGAAGGTGGTGATTATTTAACAGGTACTACCATTGATGTCAATGGTGGTTTTAATATGAGATAAAAGTGAAAACAAACAATTTTTACAAATGGGAACTGTTGATTTGGCTTTGGCTGGCTTTCTTCTTTAATCAAGCCGACCGACAAATCTTCAATGTAGCGTTGCCGCTTATAAAAGCAGACTTGAATCTGACTGATGCTCAATTGGGTTTGGTAGGTTCGTTATTTGTTTTGACTTTAGGTTTATGCATTCCTTTTGCAGGAGTGATTGGCGATTTGTCAAATCGTAAAAAGGTTATTGGCTTTAGCTTACTTTTTTGGAGTGTGGCTACTCTTTTTACAGGTTTTGGAAACACGCTTTTGCACCTCATTCTGTTAAGAAGCCTTGCGGTAGGCGGTGGGGAAGCATTTTATGCACCAGCGGCAAACGGGTTGATAAGCCAATACCACCAAAAAACAAGGGCTTTAGCCATGTCAATTCATCAGACTTCGCTTTATGCTGGGGTAATAATGAGCGGAGCATTGGGTGGCTATATCGCCCAAGCCTACGGCTGGAAACCTACCTTTTATCTTTTTGGTGGTGCAGGAATAATTCTTTCTGGTTTGCTTTTTTGGAGGTTACAGCCATCTGTCGTTGTAGAAACCGCACTAAGTTTTTCCGAACAAAAAAAGTTTTTTAAAAATGCTCTACATTCCATTCTCCGTAAACCTGCAGCTGTATTGTTATGCGGAGCTTTTTTAACTTTAGTTTTTGTAAATGTTGGTTATACAACTTGGATGCCCACATTTCTGCATGAAAAATTTGGTCTTTCAATAGCTGATGCAGGTTTCAATTCAATGTTTTATCATCATGTTTTTGCTTTTTTTGGTGTTATGATGGGTGGTTATTTATCTGATAAATTAGCTTTAAAATCTGCCCATTATCGGTTAATTATTCAAGGTTCAGGTTTGCTTTTGGGCGTTCCTTTTATTTATGAAATGGGTCAAGCTGATACAACTTTTAATACGTATGTTGCTCTTTCAGGTTTTGGTTTTTGTAGAGGATTGTATGAGGCAAATTTATATGCAACGCTCTTCGAAGTGATAGAACCACAATATCGCTCTACATCGGTTGGCTTATCTGCCATGTTTGCCTATGTAACCGCTTCTATAGCTCCATTTCTATTAGGTTATTTAAAACCCACATTGGGGCTTTCTGACGGACTTTCAGCTTTGTCATTCGCTTATTTACTGGGAGGGATTTGCATTTTAATAGCCCTAAAATGGTTTTTCAAAAAAGATAAAATTAGCATGGAACTATGATAGCAACTTGGCTTGGACAAAGTGGATATTTATTTGAAAGTAATGGAATAAGATTACTCATTGACCCATTTTACAGTAACATCGTTGAACAAAAACAAGGTTTAAAACGCTTGATGGAAGCCCCGATTCCAATCAATCAACTAAAACCTGACGTAATTTTTATTACACATAATCACCTTGACCACTTTGACCCAATTACTTTGCCCGAAATCCACCAAGCTTATCCAAAAACTCCAATTGCAGGACCTGAAAGTGTAATGCTGAAAGCAAAAGAAATGGGTTTTGATGAAAATATTTTAGTAGAAATGCCAAAAGGTATTACTGTTAAATTTGACGAGTTTGAAATTACCTCAACGGCAGCATATCATGGTGACCCCTTTTCGGTAGGCTGTATCATAAAAACAGTAGATAGAAACATCTATTACAGTGGTGATACATTATTAACTGAAACACTTTTGGAAGAAATTAAATCGGCTACAAAACTTGAATTAGACGTAATTTTCATCATCATCAATGGTCGTTTAGGTAACATGAATGTAGAGGAAGCGATTGAACTCACTAAAGGATTAAAACCCAAATTAGCTATTCCAATGCATTATGGAATGTTCGCAGAAAATACAGCCGACCCCAATGAATTTGTTGAAGGTTGTTCCCGCTTTAATATTCAATGCCAATTAATGAATCTTGGTAAAAATACAGTGATTTAATATGGCAAAGTTTACTAAACATGAACTATACGATAAAATTGAGAAAACACCTATTGTTCCTCTCTTTACCCATGCCGATGGTTCGGTGGCAAAATCCGTACTAAAAGCCTGTTATGATGGTGGCATAAAGGTTTTTGAATATACCAATCGTAGTGTCAATTCAAAAATTGTTTTTGAAGATTTAGTCCAATATGCACGTTCCGAAATGCCAGACTTAGCAATTGGTATTGGAACTATATTTAACTCTGAGGAAGCCAATTTTTTTATTGAAAAAGACGCTGATTTCATTATACAACCCATTGTAAATCAAGAAGTTGGAAAAATTTGCAGACAAAATAATATTGCGTGGTTTCCCGGTGCGATGACCTTTACAGAAGTATTTAAAGCACAACAAGGTGGAGCCGATATTATCAAAATCTTTCCTGCCAATATAGTAGGCACTTCATTTATAAAAGCTATTAAAGGGCCTATGCCCAATGTGAAACTTATGGCAACTGGAGGAGTACTGCCTACCATTGAAAGTCTTCGAGAATGGTTTACTTCAGGAGTTTCATGTGTAGGAATAGGCTCTCAACTTTGTTCAAAAGAAATAATAGAAACCAAAGACTATGCACGTTTGCAAAAGAATGTGGAAATGGGTGTAGCATATATAGAACAATTTAACATTCAAAATTTTTAGTATATGAAAATCAGAGCAATAGAAACTTACGTTTGTCACGCTTACCGAACCAATTGGGTTTTTGTAAAAGTATTGACCGATATAGATGGTTTATATGGCATTGGCGAAGCCACCCTTGAACATAAAGAATTGACAGTTGAACAGGCCGTAAAACAATTAGAACCTGTTTTAATTGGCAAAGATCCTCGAAATATTGAGGCTATTTGGCATAGTGTTTATCGAGATGGTTATTGGCGTGGTGGTCCCGTCTTAATGACCGCACTCTCTGGAATTGAAATGGCTTTATGGGATATTTTGGGCAAGCACCTTAATGTTCCTGTTTATACGTTATTAGGAGGAAAAGTACGTGAATCTATTCCTTGTTACGCCAATGGCTGGTTTTCACCGGCCAAAACGCCTGAACAATTTGCCGAAAAAGCAAAAATCGCAGTCGCCCAAGGTTTTAAAGCCTTAAAATGGGACCCGTTCGGAGCAGCGTACTTGACTTTAGACAGAAAAAGTTTCAATGATGCCATTGATTGTGTAGCGGCTGTGAAAGAAGCTACCAAAGGAACTGCCGACATTATTATTGAAGGTCATGGTAGATTTGATGTACCCACCGCAATACGCCTTGGGCAAGCCTTACAAGCCTACGATATTCTATGGTTTGAAGAACCACTTCCGCCACAAAACTTAGAGGGTTTGGCTGATGTAAGAAGGAAAGTGAACGTACCTATCGGTGCAGGTGAACGTTTGTATAACCGTTGGGAGTTCCGAAGTCTATTTGAATTGAAAGCGGCTGATTTTATTCAACCTGATGTTTCACACGCAGGTGGGTTGTCCGAAATGCGAAAAATTGCATCAATGGCAGAATGTTATCATTTACCCCTTTGTCCACACAATCCAATTGGTCCCGTTGCCAACGCCGCAACTTTACAATTGGCAGCTTGTACACCAAATTTCTTCTTATTAGAAACCATGAGTATTGACGTGCCTTGGAGAAAAGACATTACGACAGAAGAAGTAAAATTTGAAAATGGTGAAATGTTTATTTCTGATAAACCAGGTTTGGGCATTGATTTGAATATTGAAGAAATACTCAAACACCCATTTGAAGCCCGTGAATTGAGGCACTATAAGGGTACATTGACAGAGATTCGTCCTGCAGATGCTGAAAGCTATTTTACTAAATAAAACACTTGCTCAGAATGAAGTCAAATAAAATAAAATCATCACTTTACTTAGGTATCCTATTTGTTATTTTTGCTTCTCCCAATTTTGGCGTGAATGCACAAGCCCTTGCCAATCCTGATACAATAAAGTATATACTTACACCAGTGTCAGGTTCAAAACCAAAAATCAACGGTGCGAAAGTTTATGGACTAAAGCCAAATAGCCCTCTCATGTATAGAATAGCGGCTACTGGGAATCGGCCGATGATATTTAGTGCCTCAAATTTGCCAAAGGGACTCGCTTTAGATAAAGAAACAGGTATTCTAACTGGGAAAATTTTACATAAGGGTACATATAAAATTACTATTCAAGCCAAAAATTCCTTGGGAATTGCACAGCGTGAATTACGTTTGGTAGTAGGTGATGAAATTTCACTTACACCGTTAATGGGTTGTAATACCTATGGCGGGTGGGGACCGTTCGTAAATGAAAAAAATATCCGAGATGCAGCAAATGCCTTAGTATCTACCGATTTAATCAATCATGGTTACAGTTTCGTAAACATTGATGATGGTTGGCAAGGCACACGGGGAGGAAAGTATAATGCTATTCAGCCTAATGAGAAGTTTTCTGATATAAAACAATTGGCTGATGATGTCCATAAACTTGGACTGAAACTCGGAATCTATACATCACCTTGGACGAGTACCTATGAAGGTTTTATTGGTAGTTCAAGTGATAATGCTAATGGTGCTTGGATTCGACCAAACCCGCCCCGAAGTGGCACTGGGAAGTTTGGCAAATACATTTTTTATGAGAATGATACCAAGCAATGGGCCGAATGGGGAATTGATTATTGCAAATTTGATTGGAAAATCGATAGCGTATTTAGAGTAAAAGGAATCCGTGATGCACTAGATAAAACTGGCCGAGATATAATTCTTGAGATTTCAAATAATGGTAAACTTGTTGACGCAGCCGAAATGACTAAAGTAGCTAATATGACTCGTACAACTGATGATATTATTGACGTTTGGGAAAATGAACAGCTTGACAGTCATGTTAAAAAATGGGGAATGAGTATTAGGGATATTTGGCGAGTTCACAACCAGTGGCAATCATATAATCGACCTGGACATTGGAATATGCCTTGTCCGCTCCGTGTAGGGATGCTTGGAGGATGGGATTTAAAACCTTTACGACCTACTCGCTTGAGTCCTAACGAACAATATAGCCATATTAGTTTATGGTGTCTATGGTCAGCACCTTTAATAATTGGTTGTCCACCTGAAAGGTTAGATGCTTTCACATTAAGCCTTTTGAGTAACGATGAAGTGATTGAAATAAACCAAGATCCACTTGGTCAGCAAGCCAAACAAATTGCAGTAGAAAAAGGGGAAGTTTTAATCAAAAATCTTGAAGATGGTTCTATGGCTGTAGGCTTATTTAACACAAATTCAACTGCAGAAAAAATAAGTGTTAATTGGCAAAAAATAGGTTTGAAAGGAAAATTAATGGTACGTGACCTTTGGAGACAAAAAGATTTAGGCGTTTTTAATGATGGTTTTTCAACTGAAGTGCCACCACATGGAGTAGTTTTAGTAAAAATTAAAAAGAAAAAATAGTTTTATAAAATAAAGATAATTAGGTAAAAATGTGTTTACTCACATGTGTACCCGCCTGGGCACAGGCACGCAATGAGCTTTTAACACGAAAATTGTGTAAGCTACAAGCGTTTATAAAAAGTTTATCAGCATATTTATAAGCGTCTAATCGTAAAATATCTTTAACTATTCTTAGGCGTTTTATTCCTTTCATGGTGTGTTCATTACAGACACGCTTTTGAGAATGTTTGGTATTTTATTCTTTTTGTTCTATACTTAACTCACTTTTTCGAGGTTTTTTATGTGGTAAAATTAATGTTAAATTTGGTGCTGTATAGCCAAGATAGCCTAAATCTAAGTACATTTCAGTGTTTTTGGGATAAGTTAGATTTTCCTCAACTGATATGGCTTTATCATATTGTTTTCCCTCATAAGTGGGCGAAATGTAACAAATGTATTGTTCTTTATTACAAATTACTGCATTCTTAACGGTATGAGCTTTTTTTACCTGAAAAATCCCGTGGCGGCGAACCGCTCCTTTTGAGCCTCAAAATCTAATTTTCTAGCGATTGGACGTTCTGTTATATCTTGATAAAGTTCTTGAACTTTAGTCGTACAAAAAAAGTTTGTAGCTCCTCGTTATTTTTAGCAGGAACTAAGTCCATTTTTTTAAAAGTATTAGCTAATAAGCCGTTTAATGCTTTAAATAAATCGCTTACTTGACCTTGACTGAAACCAAATGATGCCGCTTGAAAATTCTGTAAAGGGTTATTTTTCAAGTACGTTAAAATAAAAAATAGCTTATGACCGCTAGTAGGTAATCGCTCTTTTGAATTTGCTTTTAAACGTGGTAATTCCCTGATTTTATCATTAATTGTATGCCATTTGTAATAATTTTCACAAATTGAATCAAAAAATAAAAGAAAATTCTCAAATTCAGCCACATGAAGGCTAGTTAATGATAAAAATATTTTATCGTTTTTTAAAAGTTCTGAGTAGTTCGAAGTGGAAAGTTCGCACACATGCATGTTAAAATAAACATTTTTAAATAATTTACTCTAATATTGATAATATTTCACCAGTATTTAATAATATTTCAATAAGACTCAACATTTAAAAATACTAACTTTGCATTAAATAATACTATTTATTGGATAAGTTAAGGACAAATAACGAAAAACTAAGTGACTCAACACTATGGAATCAGCTAAGATCGGGTGACGAAGAAGCTTTTTCTTTATTATTTGAAAGGTATTATAGTCCGCTTGTCAACTACGGCAAAACTTTAATGTCAGAATCAGACATTGTAAAAGACTGTGTACAAGATGTATTTGTTAATATATGGTCCTACCGTTATAAATTAAATGACGCCATCGCAATAAGGGCTTACCTGTTATCATGTGTACGTAAACGTATTGCTAGATATCATGAACGTGAACACATTTTTTCAAAGGTAAAAGATGTTGATTCTCTTGATTTTTTATTTGATTTCTCCATCGAAGAGCAACTCATAGCCGATGAAACAATGGCTATAAAAGTTCAACATTTGAATAGACTTATTAATTATTTACCTACACGACAAAAAGAAGCTCTGTATCTTCGTTATCATCAGGGGCTTTCGGTCGAACAAGTTGCAGAGGTATTAAATATGAACTACCAATCTACCAAAAATCTTCTTCACAGAGCAATTCTTCAACTGCGTAAAGATTTTCCTATCTCTGTTTTGGCTCTATTTGTAGAATTTTCAATAAATCATTAATTTTTTTCAAAAAAAGTACAATTTATTGAGTACCAATTTTTATTGTTGTCCTCTCTGTATCTGAAATCATAATTCAGATGCAAAACCGAAATTCCTACAAAAAAATAGAAGACTTCTTATCAGATGAGTCCTTCCAAAGATGGGTTAGACGCAACGAAGACCTAACACATTGGGAAGAATGGACTTTAGAAAGTACAGAAAGAGCAAAATTGGTTGAAGAAGCTCGACTCTGGATACTTGCTATGAAAGTCGAGGAAACTGAAATATCTAATGAAGAAACACAATTGGCTCTTCAAAAAACTTGGGAAAGTATCGCCCAGTCAAACAAGCGTTCGCCAATCAAAGTAATTTGGCAATCTAATTGGTTTAAGTCTGCGGCTGCGATGATAGTTATTGGACTCACTACACTTATTTATTTTACTTCAGAAACAAAAATCGCAACAAATACAACTATTACTTATCAAGAGTTAGTCGAAAAAGATTCAGATGGTTTAATTGAGCAAACAAATAATTCAGATAAACCGCAACTCATTACACTCTCCGATGCAAGTTCAGTTTTACTTCAACCTAAGAGTAAATTGAGTTATCCAAAAACATTTACAGGCAATGAACGCAAAGTTTATCTTTCAGGCGAAGGCTTCTTTGAAATAAGCAAAGACCCTAAAAAGCCATTTTATGTGTATGCCAACGAGACAATAACAAAGGTTTATGGTACAAGTTTTAGAGTCGTAGCTTATTCAAACCAGCCAAATGTGGAGGTTTTAGTTAGGACTGGAAAGGTAAAAGTAAGTTCAAATCAAGATATTAAAAATGCTCCTATCGAAGAGGTCATGCTTTTACCTAACCAAGCCGCAAGATTTCTACGTAAAAAACTACTTTTTGAAAAAATATTGGATATTACTCAAGATAAACCATTGTTGGCAACTACCAATTCAATAGAGCAATTAAGCTTTGAGTTTAAGGATATTCCTGTTTCCCAAATTTTCAGAACCATCGAACAAGGATATTTGGTTTCTATTGATTATCCGACAGAAAAATTAAATAGCTGTTATCTCACTACTTCACTAAGCGATGAACCTTTGCCAGAGAAATTGAAGATTATTTGCGAGAGTTTGGGCAATAATACCCGATACGAGATGAATGGCAATCATATAATAATAATTTCAAATGGATGTAACTAACCCACTTTAAGAGCCTATGATCTAAAAATTAAATAAAAAAGCGTCGAAATGCTGTAACATTTCAGACGCTCCAAAAATTTCCCAAAGTCCTCTGTAAAGGTTTGGAAAAAAGCCAACACCAATCAAAAAGTATCAACCTTATCAATCAAAAGTATGAAAAAAAGTTTTATTTCTCAACGGTTACTCTTTCAAATCGTGAAAATATCAATACTTCAAATAGCTCTAATGCTTGTTTTTTCAAGTATTACAATAGCTACACCAGTCAAGGGACAAGAAATGCTTGACTCGAAAGTATCCTTAAACCTCAGTAATGTAAGTTT
>JAFEIL010000044.1 GCA_017495105.1 Emticicia sp.
TTATATTACTTTGTCAGAAGCATCTGAACTTGTCGGTAAAAGTAAAGAAACATTAAGACGATGGGACAACGAAGGTAAATTGTCTGCCGTAAGAGATCCAATGAGCAATTATAGGGTTTATCGAAAATCTGAGGTTCTCACACTTTTCTCTGATTTTATAAATAATCCTGTTGAAACTGTTTCAAATGTTGTCAAACCCGATAATGAGTATAAAGTTTTAGAATTGTTTGCAGGTGCTGGCGGTTTAGCTGTTGGTATGGAAAAAGCTGGTTTAAAATGTGTTGCATTAAACGAAATTGATAAATGGGCTTGTCAAACATTACGAAATAATCGTCCTCATTGGAAAGTCTTGGAAGGGGATATAAAGGCATTTGATTTCTCTGAATATTATAATAAAGTTGATGTCGTAACAGGTGGTTTTCCTTGTCAAGCGTTTAGCTATGCAGGCAAAAAACTGGGTTTAGCTGATGCAAGAGGAACATTGTTTTATGAATTTGCAAGAGTTGTAAAAGAAGTAAATCCACCAATTTGTATCGGTGAAAATGTTCGTGGTTTGTTGAGCCATGAAAATGGGAAAACCTTGCAGGGTATGATTTCAATTTTAGATGAAATCGGTTATAATGTTGTTCCTGTTCAAGTGTTGAAAGCAATTAATTTTAAAGTACCTCAAAAAAGAGAACGATTAATAGTTGTTGGAATTAGAAAAGATATTGATTTGAATTATGAATATCCTATACCGTATAAAAAAATCTATAATTTGAAAGATGCTCTTAAAAAGGGTGAATTATTTGATTGTAATGTGCCAAAATCCGATGGTTCAAAATACCCAAAAAGTAAGATTGAAGTTTTAGATTTAGTGCCACAAAAAGGTTATTGGCGTGATTTACCTTTAGATATTCAAAAACAATTTATGGGTGGAAGTTTTTATCTTGGTGGCGGGAAAACTGGAATTGCTCGAAGAATTGGTTGGGACGAGCCTTGTTTAACTCTTACTTGTAGTCCTGCTCAAAAACAAACTGAAAGGTGTCACCCCGAAGAAACTCGACCATTCACTGTTCGTGAATACGCAAGAATTCAAACTTTCCCTGATGATTGGAAGTTTGAAGGTTCTGTTGCACAACAATATAAACAAATTGGAAATGCAGTTCCTGTTAATTTAGGTCGTGAAGTAGGTTTTTCAATTGTCAAATTCTTAAATCAATATTATAGATTATCAAAACCCAAATAATAGCTGTAGTTTTCAAACGTAATTTGGTCTAAAATACTTCGTTCTGAGGATTTAGTTGCTGATTTGATTTCGTCTAATGCCGAATTTGATAGGGTTGATTTATTTTGTTCAATTGAATTTAGGTAATCATTTATGGCAAATGGTAGAATTTTATACAATTGCAAAAGTGCATCATCTTGTCTTGAAAGTAAAGCATAGAATTGGTCTCCTGAAATTTTAAAAACTCGGCTATGACTATATTCTTTACCGTTGATCTCACCTTTCCAATGTTCGTTGAAACTATTTTTGGCTAAAATTTGTACCCAATAACATTTGGCTTTTTTGTAGTCATCTGCATACCGAGCCAATTTTTGAAACAATGCTTCCGCAGAACTACTGTTCATTGTATTATGTTTATTTTTGATATCGGCAAATAATGTTTCATTAGTAGCTTTGATGTCAAAACCACTTAAATTCCCAACTTCAAAACCATCAATTCCGCCTAAAATTTGCTCGTGAAAAGTTCCGATTGAATTATTAATCGATTTGTCAATTTGCCGTAAAATCTCGGTTTGAATTAGACTTTCCTCGTCAATATTGTTAAATTTTGAGTCAAAAGTCAGCTTTATAGTGTCCACTTTGTTGCTATAAAAACTTCTTTTAGTAATGTTTTTCTTAGCTTTCAAATATGATTTATGAAGTCCTGCGATGCAAGTCAGCAAATGTTTGTCAGAAATAAAATCTACATACTTGTTCTTCATTAAATGTCTTTCGTTAAAATTCGAGTCCTAAATTACGATTAAACTACGAGTTTGTTGTCGTATTTTTTAATTTGTTTTTTGTTTTAGAATGACCGCCCAACGAGCATATAAAAGAAATATCAACTTTAGTTGCATTTATAGCTCATACAGCGGCATTGTTTTTTTAAACCCAAAAGTAGGAAATAAACTCAAATATCCAATTTATTGAACGGTCATTTTTTTGCTTGTCAAGACTTTCAATCTTCGACCAAAGAGTAGTGGATTTTAACCCGCTGGTCGAGATTTATAATCTTCGACCAAAGAGCAGTGGATTTGTAATCCACGTATTTCTACTGGTCGAGGTAATATTATTGAGTTTTGAGATATAAAATAAGAGACCTAAGTTATTTGATAACAGTCTGAGCGATGATTCTCCTTTTTTTATTTCATTACAGGCTTTGACAATTAAATAACAGGCTTTGTTTGTAAAGTAACAGGCTCATGTTATTAAGTAACAGGCTCGTGTTATAAAGTAACAGGCTCATGTTATTAAGTAACAGGCTCGTGTTATTAAGTAACAGGCTCGTGTTATAAAGTAACAGGCTCGTGTTATTAAGTAACAGGCTCGTGTTATTAAGTAACAGGTTCGTGTTATTAAGTAACAGGTTCGTGTTATTAAGTAACAGGTTCGTGTTATAAAGTAACAGGTTCGTATTATAAAGTAACAGGTTTGTGTTATTAAGTAATCCGCTGGTCGAGATTTATAATCTTCAACCAAAGAGCAGTGGATTTGTAATCCACGTATTCCCATGATTTGATGAGTAGATTTTTTTTACTAATTGTAATCAATTGCTGCGGTAGGTGTTCGGCGGGTGAGCGGAGTTTCTTGGATATGTACCTAATGGAACGCAAAAATTACAATTCCTTTTTGATTTCTAAGTAGTTTGGCGGAGTATATAAATCAATACCTTTTATATTCTTGAAGTCTTTAGAATTGACCGTAAAAACCTCTATTCCATGATGTAAAGCTGTTGATGCAATCAATAAATCAGCGACCTTTGTAAAGTGATATTTTGATAAATCAACGGCAATAGCTGATACTTTTCTGTCAATTTGAATCACAGGGAATTTGTTTATCACATTAAAATTATCACGATATTTTTTAGGCCCTAATTGAGCCTTATATCCGTTTATCCAATGTGTTAGTTCTATTTTCGTAATAGCAGAAATAACTAACCTTTCCGAACCGATATATGAAATAGCACTCATAAAAGGTTCGTTTTCCATTATATAACGACTCATCACGCCAGTATCAACTAAAATTAATCGCATGGTTGCAAGTTTTTAATACCCCTCATCATACCAAGGGCTTCTTTAAATGGGTCTTTGCCATTTTGATTTACTGGAACATCAACAATAACTGTCTTGCCGTTATCTAATTTGACTCTTTTTTGTTTAATCTGTGTCATAATATCATGTTATTTATTATTGTTAAAACACTCAAAATTAATAAAAAATTCAATATTACAATCCCCCCGCTGGTCGAGATTTATAATCTTCGACCAAAGAGTAGTGGATTTGTAATCCACGTATGACTAGTATCTCCCCAAATGGAACTCAAAAAACCTCACCCCCGACCCCTCTCCACATGAGAGGGGAGCTTTTGATTTTTTCTTTTTGAAAGTCCTTCTTTTGTGGAGAAGGATTTAGGCTGAGGTTTAAACGCAGATTTTTA